>JASHPU010000195.1 GCA_030037885.1 Xanthobacteraceae bacterium
CCTCCGCCTCAAGGACCCGGGGGCAGCTCTCGCGGAATGTTGCAAGGATCTGTTCCACCGGGACATCCGCAAACGTGCCGCGATCCTTCAGATACTCCATGTGGCGCCGATCCTTTCGGTCGTAAGGATGTAATACCGAATCGTTACGGCCGTCGAATTCCAGCGGCTCGACGTCAAAGCGTTCGCACATCGACAAATTGAATGCCGGCGTTGCCTTGACGAATTTTCCTTCGAGCCAAAGGTCGGTATAGCCGTGCCATCTGAACACGTCGCTGCCGTTCAGTTCGAGTAGCCGCGGCGTGGCCAGATGATTGCGGACGTCGGCAAAGCCCAGACGCGCCGGAATGCCGACTATGCGGGCGCACGCGGCGAGCAACGCCGCCTTGGCGATGCAAAAGCCGCGACCGCGCTCGAGCGCGACGCGGCCCGAATAGGTTTCGTACTGCGTATAGCGTTGGTACGGATCATAGAGCACCGAATCGCGAACCGCATAGTAGAGCCGAACGGCCATATCGATTGGCGCGCTGGCATTGCCGACGCGCGACCTCGCGAAGTCGACGACCGACGGGGCGTCACTTTCGATGAATCGACCAGGCTTGAGAAAGGCAGGATCCAACATGAGTGGACTTCCAAAAGTGCGAACAGCCGGCTCAATATAGTTCATCGCGGCGAGTCCGTCACGGCATCAAGGGCGCGCGACAAATGTCAAGCTCCGAGCGCCTTCGCCAGCAGGTAACCGGAGCCGCCGCTTAATCCGGGTCCCGGGTGGGTCGAGGCGCCGATGTGGTAAAGCCGCGCGATCGGCCTCGTGTGGTTGCCATCACGTCGTGGACGAAGCCTGGAGCGGTGATCTCGGCGGTGCGGATCGCACCGCCGATGCGGTCGTTGCGCCCGACGATGACGACCTTGCGGCCTTTGCGGCCAAGCAGTGCCGCCGCGACGAGCGCATTGATACCGCTTCCGACGATGACGTAGTCGGCTGCCGGCATTCAACGACGCCGGGCTAGTGCTTCGGCACCAGCGCCAACGCGCGCAGCGGCGAGCCCGTCCCTTTGACGATTTTGAGCGGCGCAACGATCAGGATCGCACCCTTCGGCGGCAGTTTGTCGAGCTGACAGAGGCTCGCGAGACCATAGCGGTTGTTCTTATGCAAAAAGTTGTGCGCGGGGAACGGCGGGTCCATGCCGCCCGCACATCCGGCGTCGGTGCCGATGCACTCGGTGCCCCAGCCTAGGATGCCTTTGGCGATCAGATAATGAATGGTCTCGGCGGTGGGGCCGGGCGAGTGCGGTCCCTTGTCGTCGGCATTGAGGAATTTCGCTTCGCTGTCATTGCGCTTGTACCAGTCGGTGCGCATCAGCACCCACGATCCCGATGGAATGTCGCCGTGCTTTTTCTCCCACGCCTTGACGCCGTCGACGGTGAGGAGGAAATCGTCGTTACTCGCGGTCTCCGCTGAACAATCGATGACGCAGGCAGGGCCGACGAAATTCTTTACCGGAATCGTGTCGGTCGTGTTGTTCGGATGGTTCTTACCGCTGATCCAGTGCACCGGCGCGTCGAAATGCGTACCCGAATGCTCGCCGAGTTTCAGCCAGTTCCACGCCCAGAACGGCCCATCCTGATCATATTTCGAGATCGGGTGAATTTCGATCGTCGGCGTGTTCTTGCCGATCTGAGGCGGCAGCTTGATCAGCGGCGTGTCGGGACCGAGCGGCGCAGTCAGGTCAACCACTTCGATCGCGCCCGAGGCGAGCGCCGAAGCAAGGTCACTGATTACTTGTGTACTGGTCATGCGGTCTCTCCGTCGCGGCGTGTGAGGAGTGCGTGCAAGGATCAGGCGTGAAGTGCATGCGGGCCGGGAGGAAGCTTAGCGCGAACATTTTAAATGTGAAATATGGGCTGGCAAGCGACTGGACCGGGGTCGCCGCGCAACAACGGGGGGCAATGCCTTACGACGCGGTCGTGATCGGCGCCGGCGTCAATGGCGGCGCAAAAATCGCCGTCAATGGCAGTCTCCGAACAAGGTCAACCGGCGCGGCGGCCGCGCGTCGACGAGGGCCGACCGGTGCGCTCATTCGACAGTGGCGATCCTTGAGTTGACCGGAATGTTGTTCGAGTTCAGTCCCGGTGTCTGGCCGTGCATGTCGAAGACGAGCTTCACGCCGGGCCGGAACATCAGGCAGTGCGTCGATCCGCCGAAATGGAACATGCCGAGCTGGTCGCCCTTCTTGACATGCTGACCTTCATACACCGTGATCTGGCACGTCGAGACTTCGGCCATGCCAACCGGCATGACACACATCAGGCCAATCTTGGGATTGTCGGCCTCGATGAAGATCATCGCCCGCGCCGCCACCTCGGTGATGTAGCCCTGCGAATCGTTCGGCCCCGCGGGATCATAGCCTTCTGCCGGGGTCTCGGAATAATAGGTGCCCGGCTGCATGTAGGCTTTCACGACCGTGCCAGTGACCGGGCTGTGCCAGCGGTGGTAGCTGAGCGCGCTCAGGAACGCTTGGTACACGGTGCCGCCGATGAATTGCGGCGCCAGCGTGTCGTTGGCCAGCATGTATTCCAGCGCATACGGCTGCGCCTTGATCCAGAAACGCGAGCGCGCCGCGACGTCCCGGGCAATGCGGTACGGCGCCGATTCGCAGGCATTGACGATGACGTTGTCGTCGTTTGGATGCGCCACCGGCCGCACGCCGGGACGGAATTGCCGCGTGAAGAAATCGTCCCATGAGGTGAAGCCGTGATGCGGCGCGTTCGGATCGCAGATGAAGTCCTGGTCGAAGTCCGGCATCGCCTTCATCGCGTCGACGCCGAACCATCCTTTGCGCGGCTCCTTGTTCAGCACGTCGGTCGAGTCTGCGGAGCCGAGGAAGCGCGCCCATTCGTTGAGCATGTTGCGGAACTGGGCGTTGATCCGGTCGTCGAGAAACGCGGCGAAGCCGGCTTCGGTACCCATCGACCAGTCGAGGATGGCGTTGATCGGGAAGCCGACCAGCCCGGTCTTGTTGAAATCGGGCGCTCGCGTCATGATGAGATTGAACAACTCCAGCATCAGCTTGTAGTCGCGCACCTGCGGTCCGCCGGCCGGGTTCCTGTTGTAGGGCGGCTTGCGCGGCACCTGCGAGAACATCTGATGGAACAGCATGTAGGCCTCGGGGGTGCCTTCGATGAAGTCCTTGAACTGCTGGATAACCGGATGCAGCGGCACCTTGCGCAGAAGAGCTTCTTCGATCAGGTTGGCCAGCCAGTTTTCGAGAAACTGCTGGTCCTCGGGCAGCCATTTGCCGACGCGATAGACGTGGGTCGGACTCATCGAGCGTCTCCGTTGCAGGTTTTCGGTATGCTACTCGGGCGGCGGGTGGGGCCGGCGATCACGTCTGGTCGACGGCGGTCAGTGAATCGCGGGCAACGAAATACAGCATGGCAATGGCTGATTGTAAATACTTTTGCTGCAACATAAAGGCGGTGCAATGACGCCCATCATCATCTACGGCATCAAGAACTGCGACACGATGAAAAAGGCGCGCGCCTGGCTGGAGAAGCAAGGCGTCAACTACACGTTTCATGATTACAAGACCGCCGGCATCGCGCGCGAGCGGCTCCAACGCTGGGAGAAGAAGGTCGGTTGGGAGAAACTGCTCAACCGCTCCGGAACGACATTTCGCAAGCTGCCCGACAAGGACAAGAACGGCCTCGATGCCGACAAGGCGATGGCCCTGATGCTCAGAGAGCCGTCGATGATCAAGCGGCCGGTGCTCGAGCTTGGCGGCGGCAAGGTTTTGGTCGGTTTCAAGCCCGAGCTTTATGAAAGCTCAGTCACCGCCCGGCCTTAGAGCAGGCGCGCGCAACGCACGCGCCTTCCGGTTAACCAAGCCATTTTCCTGCCGCCAAACGCCCATTTCCCGCCACCGCGCCATCATGGTTTTTCCGAAGAGGTGCGGCTTGTTACGCGCCAATGGGTCGGGCGGTTCGGCCGTTTCGCCGCTCAAGTGAACGCAGGCACG
>JASHPU010000196.1 GCA_030037885.1 Xanthobacteraceae bacterium
TAATTCAACCAGACGGCCCCGCTCTTTTAGGTCGGTTCGGTAACCCAAGCCTCGATAATTGTCGGGGTCTGTGCGATGTCGTCCACGCGCTAGAGCCGCAGCGTTTAGAGGATCGCGGCCGACTGTATCAGCAAGTCCATAGTGGCGCTGTAGCCGGGTCGGATTGGTCTGCAACGCGCCGGCAACATATGCCCATGCAGACATGACCGCGGCATTCAACGCCTTCTCAGGATAATCAACGGGCGGCTTGGGTGATTTACCGGCAAATGCGGCACGCTGCGCAGCAACCAATCGCGCAAATTCCTTACCGGCCTTTGATAATCCTGCGTCTTTCCAGATTTCAGGATGTGCAGATCGAAGCGCCTCCCAGTCCGCATCGTGTTCCCCGCTATCGCAAAGAATCGGAGTCGTATCAGAGACATCAAATTTTTTCAGTTCGATTTGCTGCCCTCGATAATAATTACAAATAAAAGTTCGAGCATCTCGAACGGTCAATAGACGCCCACGGCCTCCACGATCCGCAAAATCCTTACCTGCCAACAGCAGGTCTACTGATTGGCACCAATCGCGAAGCTGGGGACCCTTGAACGTCTCTTGCATGCGATCATAAAGATCGCTCGATATTGCGATATTGGTGTTAGAAATTAACTGCACGTCGAGTCTCTGATCCATGTTCAGGTCTAAATAGACCTTGACACCGTGATACACATCAATCCCGGCCGCAAGCGCGGCCTTTATCGCCTCAAAGCGATGCTGGCCTCCGATGATTTTAAGCGGATGTTCCGGGTCGGCCTCTTTGGAATACTCTGCGACGATATTGCTAAAAGTTCTTCCACCAAGGGCATCCTCCTTCATTTGAGCAAATGCCGCATGGTTAGCGACGAGTTCACGGTTTGCGCGATATTCGGGCTGCTCTGGATCAAGAGGGACATCGGTAGTTCCCATCGGAATGAGCTTACTTGCCTTGATGTGGCATTCGCAGAATCGCGCATCTGATTTGCGGTCCACCAACACGGACAATAATTTTGTCCTGCTTGACCACTCGAACGGCTGAAACTCCTGGGCGAACTGTCTGTAGGCCGCCTCCCAAGGCTCCATCGCCGCCTGTTTTTCTTGCTCGCTGTCGTTGCCGTTCGCCATCGTTCCCTCTGCGGTAATCGCGAAATTTCCCCAGCATACCAATTTCGAGGGCTTGGCGTCCGCTTCCTTCCGATTCGTTCTCCTATCCTCTGTCGGCAGCCTGTCACGCTTGTCGAACTATGGGACTTAAGTCCTTCTTTTGTCAAGTATATAAATGCGAAATCAATCCTTGACAACGCCGCCGCGCCAACTCAATGGACGCGCCGTCTCGCTCGGTACAAGGACGCCGGCCGGTCACTCCGGCTGGTGGAGCGAGAGCGGTGCCCGCGGGCAGGGGCTCGTCACCTCCGCTCCCGGGCGGCTTCGGGACAACGCCCGGCCGGCATTACGACCGGCCTGCGAGTCGATCGCTGGACTGGGACAGGGGGGGCGGGTCACACCCGTCTTTTAGCCACGTCCCAGGAAGCGCGTCTGGAGCTGAGCGGCGGCGTTGGTTCGCTGCCGTCAGAGCCGCGGTGGAACGCCGGTAGACGCGCGCGCTCCGCTGAGCGCGAGCCGCACCCGTATGGTGCGGAGGTTGCAGTTGGCGTCTGCCGGCGTTCCGCCTGCCTTGTTTTTATTTGTTTGTAGGATGGGTTGAGCGAAGCGAAACCCATCTTGCGGCCTCGATATCCGATGATGGGTATCGCCGCGCTCAACCCATCCTACTTGCTTGCGCCAAGCTTGATCGAGCCGAAGCCGGTTCTACCGCCCGGTCTTAAAAAGTTCGGCGTGACGCGATCAAAAACGCTCGGCGTCTTTTTTTCCGTGCCGTGCCGCAAACCTCGGATGCAAGAAACCGCATCGCGAGAACGGAGAAGCTTTGCCCTGTTCACCTCACCCTGAGGCGTGAGCGCAGCAAGCCTCGAAGGATTTAGGCCGAGCACCTCGGGATGAGGTTGTTGGGGGATGCACGCGGAAACGGGAAGTCGCGAGCGTCGCGGCCGCGCCCCCTTACATCGCGCCGCTATGCCGCTTTCCTTTGCGCCGCGGCTGCCCTAGCCTTCCGCCTCGGGCGCAGTGCCGTCGCGTCAAACGAACATCTTCCAGGAGGAAACATGGCCGCCGAAACCGACGTTCAAGTCTCGCGCTTGCTGGACGAGCACGGGGTCGGCGCCTTTCAGATCAAGCTCATCCTGTGGTCGACGCTGATCGCCTATATCGACGGCTACGACATCGGCGCCATCGCGTTCGCCGCACCGCATCTCATTCACGATTGGCACATCCCGCCGAAATCGCTCGGCCTGGTGCTGACCGCCAGCAATTTCGGCGTGCTGTTCGGCTCGCAGATTTTCGGCTGGATCGGCGACCGCTACGGCCGCAAGACCTCGCTGATCCTGTGCAACGTTTTGTTCGGCGTATTCACCTATTGGGCCGCCTCTTCGACCAATCTCACCGAATTGTTCGTGCTGCGCACCGTCGCGGGGCTCGGCATCGGCGGCGTGATCCCGAACGTGGTGGCGATCAACGCCGAATCCGCGCCGCGCCGGCTGCGCGCCACGCTCGCCATCATCGCCACCGGCATGGTGCCGATCGGCGGCGCGCTCGCCGGCTTCGCCGCCGCCGCGTTCATTCCGCATTACGGCTGGCCGGTGTTGTTCGAAATCGGCGGCATCGTGCCGATCGTGTTCGCCATCATCGCGTTTTTCGGCATGCCCGAATCGATCAAATACATGGCGTTGCACCAAAGCCAGCGCCGCAAGATGGAGCGGTTGATCGCGGCGATCCGCCCGGATTTCAAGATTCCGGAAAATGCGCGCTTCGTGATCGAAGACGAAAAGCAATTTCCAAGCTCCAGTCCGCGCTATCTGTTCCAGAACGGACTGGAAGTGATCACGCCGCTGAGCTGGCTGATGTTCGTCCTCAACCTGATGGGCTATTTCTTCCTCATCAGCTGGACGCCAACCATGCTGGTTGCGGCCGCCCACGCGTCGCAAAGGGTCGGCGCGCTGACCGGCGCCGGGCTGCAGGTCGGCGGCACGGTGGGCGCCCTGGTGCTGTGCTGGTGGCTGCAGCGGCAGCGCTTTCTTGCCATCGCGATCCTGTTTTTGATCGCGATCCCCGTCGTCGCCGCGATCGGCTATGCCGGATTGTGGTCGACCACCGCGCTCGTCGTCGTGGCGTTTCTCGCCGGCGCCGTCGTGCTCGGCATCCAATCCGGCATCAACGTGGTCGGCGCCTTGATCTATCCGACGTCGCTGCGCGCCAACGGCTCCGGCTGGCAGCTTGGGCTCGGCCGCTTTGGCGCCATCATCGGCCCGCTGGCCGGCGCGCTGCTCGTCACCTTGCCGATCCAGCACATGTATCTGTTTGCGGCGATCCCGTTCGCGCTCGGCGCGGTGGTGACCTTCATCATCCACGCGCTCAACACCGCGCGGCTGCGCGCGCGTCCGGAACTGGCGCAGGGCCAATAACCAACGTCGCTCCCGCCGCAAGCGAAACCGCGGCGGGCGCGCCGCGCTTTCTGCCGCAGTAGGACTAAGCCGCCTCGAGCGGCCTGCCGTCGCGCTGGCGCAGCGCGCGGAATACCGCCTCGGCGGTGAGCGGCAGCTCGGTGAGCCGTATGCCGATGGCGTCGTCGATGGCGTTGGCGATCGCCGGCGACAGCGGCAGCGTCGATGATTCGCCGACGCCCTTGGCGCCGAATGGCGCGTTGTGCTGATAGGCGTCGATTGCCTCGTTGATCATCACCGCCGGCAGGTCGCCGATGCCGGTGATCTTGTAGTCGGCGAGCGACGCATTGGTGACCTGGCCGCCGTCGAGGTTCATCTTTTCCGATAGCGTGAAGCCGAGCTGCATCAGCGCGGCGCCGGAAATCTGCGTCTCGACGATGCGCGGATTGACCTTGGTGCCGCAATCGACGGCATTGACCAGCTTGAGCACGCGCAGCCGCCCGGTCTCGGTGTCGATCTCGATCTCGGCGCCGGCGCCGGACACCATCCAGAACGGCGTGATCTGCGGCGAGAGGCCGGTGTCGTGATCGGGCTCGACATGTTCGGGCCGATAGCTGCCGGTGCCGACGATGTTGCCGGCCTTCATGCCGTATTTTTTGATGAACAGGCCGGCGATCGGCGTGTTGCTGCCTTCCGGCTCGCCGACTTCGTGGCGCAGCGCCTCGATCTTGCTGCGCGCGTCTTCGGCGGCGAGCCGCACCGCGTGGCCCATGTGGAACATCGAGCGCGAGCCGAGCGTGCCCATGTCGTACGGCGTCACGTCGGTGTCGCGCGCCACGATCTTGACCCGCTCGGCCGGGACGTTGAGCACCTCGCCGGCGATCTGCGCCATGCCGGTGTCCGAGCCTTGCCCCATGTCGACGGTGGAGATGTAAAGCGTCGGGCTGCCGTCGGCGCCGATATTGACGATGGCGACCGAGGTGGTCGGCGACACGCAGGCCTTGAGCGCGATGGCCAAGCCGCGGCCGCGCTTGCGCGTGCCGCTGCCGCGGTCGAACGGCTCGTTCCAGCGCAGCCGGTCGGCGACGTGCTCCAGGATCGCTTCGAGCGGCACGTCCTTGAGAATGGTGCCGGTCGCCTGCGGCCGGCCGTCGCGCAGCACGTTCCTGCGGCGGAATTCGACCGGATCGATTTTCAGCGCACGCGCGATCATGTCGGTGTCGCTTTCGTAGGCAAACGTAAGCTGCGGCATGCCGAAGCCGCGCAGCGCGCCGGCCGGCGTCATGTTGGTGTACATCGCGTAGGAATCGATCCAGATGGCGTCGATGTCGTAGGGGCCGGCGGCGACGAAGCCGGATTTGTGGGTGACGCGCGGGCCGATGTCCGCATAGGCGCCGCCGTTCCAGAACACTTCGCACTTGCGCGCGGTGATGCGGCCGGCCTTGTCGACGCCGGTTTTGATGCGCACTGTCGCCGGATGCTTGGTGATCTGATAAAACTGCTCCTCCATGGTGAGCGCGATCTTCACCGGGCGGCGCGCGATCAGCGAGCACGCCGTCACCAAGGCTTCGAGCTTGATGTAGAGCTTGCCGCCATAGCCGCCGCCGAGATACGGCACTTTGATGCGCACGCGGTTCTCCGGCCAGTCGAGCAGCCGCGCGATCTCGGAGCGCACGAATGACGGGCCCTGCGCGCCGGAATAGATCGTGATGCTGGATTCCTTGGCGTCGGCGATCGAGGCGAACGGCTCGAACGCCACGTGCAGGCATTTCTGGGTGCGGAATTCGTGCTCGAAGACGTGAGCCGCGCCGGTGAAAGCCGCCTCGACGTCGCCGCGCCGCAGTTTGGCATTGAGCGCGAGGTTGGTGTCGCGCTGGCCCTTGAGATGCTTGAGGTCGGCGAAGGTGCCGGCCGGTTTAAGCTCCTCGTGCACGTAGGTCTTGGCGGTCATCGCCTCGACCTCGTCGTAGACCGGCGCCATCTCCTCGTACTCGGCGACGATCGCCTGCGTGGCGGCTTCGGCGACATGCGGGTCGGCGGCCAGCACCACCGCCACCGGCTCGCCGACGAAGCGCACCTTGTCGATCGCCAGGATCGGCTGGTCGTGGAAGGCCGGGCCGTAATACGGATTCGGAATGACCTTGAGGACGTCTTCGGCGGTGATGACGCGAAACACGCCGGGCATTTTTTTCGCCGCGCTGGTGTCGATCGACTTGATGCGTCCATGCGGTACCGTCGAACGAAACACCTTGCCGTGCAGCATGCCCGGCAGCCGCATCAGATGCGTGTATTCGGCGCGCCCGGTGACTTTGTCGCGGGCTTCGAGGCGCGGTACCGAGCGGCCGATCTGGCCGCCGCCCATTTGTTTCGTCGTCATCGATTTTCGGCTCCATTGTACTTTGACCCGTCACCCTGAGGGTGCTCGACGCGCCAGCGCCGAGCCTCGAAGGGCGACGGCCCGGGCGCTGGGACCGCTCTTCCTTCGAGGCTCGCTACGCTCGCACCCTCAGGATGACGGACCCTGCGCAGCACATCAAGCGCGATGGGCTGGAACGGGCGAGCCAATCGCCGCGTTAAGTTGTGGGCGCAACATTTGGCGTGGATGGCCGCTCGGTTCGAAGATTACGCCATTATCGGCGATCGCGAAACTGCCGCCTTGGTGGCGCGCGATGGCTCGATCGACTGGCTGTGCTTACCCACATCGCGCTGATCAACACCGCCTACATGCTCACCGCGCAGAGCCGGCACCACCGCCACGCCGCCGGCGCGTGAAGCGAAGCACCCGCTGGCGGCGGAGAGCGGGTAGGTCCGTAGGCGACGCGCCGTGTAGGATGGGTTGAGCGTCGGCGAAACCCATCACAGGGCAATGCCTCTGCATGATGGGTTTCGCTTCGCTCAACCCATCCTACGATCAACTGCGATCAACGCAAAAGCGCGCGGCGCCGCGCCGCCGTTACGCAGCGCCGCGCCACCGCGCGGCCGACGCCCGCGGAAGCGCCGGTAATGACGACGGTGAGGTCGCATAAATTGTCGTTGCCGGCCATGGTGCTGGGTCAACCCGGCCGGCGCGGGCGCTGTTCCGCAGCGCGGCGCTTTTCGCTGGCGGCGATAATCAATAAGGTCGAGTTCGAAGCCCGGATTGAGCGAAGCGAAATCCGGGGCGTAAGCCGTTATCTCGTTCCCGGGTTTCGCTGCGCTCAACCCGGGCTACAGATAATCGCCGGGGAGGGCGGAATGGACTTCGGCTATTTCACGCTGAGCGACAATCATTACGCCGAGAACACGCGCTCCTCGAACCAGTTCATTGCCGACATCACCGCCGAGGCGCTGCATGCCGAAAACGTCGGCATGCACTCGGCCTGGATCGGCGAGCATCATTTCAACTCGCTCGGCGTCTTGTCCTGCCCCGACATCGTGCTCGCCTACGTGGCGGCGAATACCAAGCGCATCCGGCTCGCGCCGGCGGTCTGCGTGCTGCCGCTGCATCATCCGATCCGCGTCGCCGAGCAATGGGCGACGCTCGATCTCATCTCCGGCGGCCGCGTCGATTTTGCCTGCGGCCGCGGCTACGACCAGCGCGAATATGCGCCGTTTCACGTCTCGTTCGACGACAACCAGGACATCTTCGAGGAAGGCCTCGAACTGGTGCGCCGGCTCTGGCAAGCCGAGGGCCGTATCTCGCATCACGGCAAATATTATTCGTTCGACGACGTGCGCATCACGCCGAAGCCGATGCAGCGGCCGCTGCCGAGCTATGTCGGCTCGTTCTCGAAACCCTCGATCGAGCTGGCGGCGCGGCTTGGCTGTGGCTTGATCGTGGCGCCGTTCGCTGCGGCGATGAGCTTCGGCGGCCTCAAGCAGGTCGCCGACCTCTACCACGAGACCTGCGCCAAGCACGGCAAAGAGCCGGGCCGGCTGATGTGCAGCTATTTCACGCATTTTGCCGACGACAAGGCGGCCGAGGACGCCGCCCGCGCGCGCCAGGTCCGGTACTACAAAGAATGCGTGATTCCGGCTTTCCCGGGCGATCCCAAAACCGCGCCGCCGAGCTACCGCTATTTCATCGACATCGTCGATCGGCTGCAGAAGGTGAGGCCGGAGGATTTGACGGAGAACGCGGTGCTGCTCGGCTCGCCCGCGCGCATGATCGAGACCTTGAAGAAGGTCGAAGCGGCCGGCATCGCCGAGGTGATTCTCTACGTCAATGTCGGCCTAAAGCCGCACAGCCAGGTCAAGGACGAGATGTCGCGCTTCATGACTGAAGTCGCCCCGGCCTTTGCCGGCGTGCGGAAGGAGGCGGCGGAGTAGGGCTTAGCGCCTGCGATCCGCGTCCGGTTCGAGGACCCAAGTATTGTCCCGGGTGAATTCTGCGAATCGCGCTTATCGCCTTCGGCGCAAGCTCCAGCGCATGCCGTCGCGGATTCGTCGGCAGTATCGCCAGCGCGATTCTCCTACCTCGCAAATTTTGCTGCGCAACGAGATTCTTGTCGTTGGTCACACAGGAAACGCATCTGCCTTACGGATCGAGCTCGGTGTCCCAGTACAGGTAATCGAGCCAGCTGTCGTGCAGATAGTTCGGCGGAAACAGCCGGCCGTTGCGGTGCAGGTGTTGCACGCTCGGCTGGAACGGCTTTTGCGACGGCCACATCTTCGACTCGGCCGGCGTCATGTTGCCCTTGCGCAGGTTGCACGGCGAGCAGGCGGCGACGACGTTGTTCCACGTCGTATGGCCGCCGCGCGAGCGCGGCAGCAGATGATCGAACGTGAGGTCGTCGCGGGCGCCGCAATATTGACAAGAGAAGCGGTCGCGCAGGAACACGTTGAAGCGCGTGAACGCCGGGTGGGTCGACGGCTTCACGAAGGTCTTCAGCGACACCACGCTCGGCAGCTTGATTTCCAGGCTCGGGCTGCGCACCGCGCGGTCGTAATTGGCAACGATGTTGACCCGCTCGAGGAACACCGCCTTGATGGCGTCCTGCCACGACCACAGCGACAGTGGATAATAACTCAGCGGGCGGAAGTCGGCGTTGAGCACCAGCGCCGGGAATCCCGAAGCGGCAAGAGAGGGCGGCGGCGTGGGTGCGTGCGCGTTCAAGTTCGCTCCTGACAGAATCGCTTGCCGTCGCACCCGGCCATGGGTGCTAGTTTATAGGCAGAGGTGACAGGATTGTGAAGCCCGTTCCAAGGGTTATGGCCGCAATGGGGCGGCGGGCCGGTTCGCCTCCTCGGCAGCGCTGCCATTGTCATCGAGACGATAGGCGGCGCGGACCAGTAGCACTGCACATTTCATCCCGACGCGACTGGACAGATCGCGGTCCCGCCAAATGACCGCCTAATGCAGCACGTCGGCCAGGGCCGTAACGATGGTGCGGCTTTGGAACGGCTTGGTGATGACCTTGGCGCCGGGGCAGGCGCTCTCGATTTGCCGCGTATTCACCTGGCCGGTGAAGAACACGAAGGGGATGCCGTGGTCATGCAATTGCTCGGCGACCGGCAGCGTCGTGTCGTGGCCGAGGCGGAAATCGAGGATCGCGGCGCTGATGTGGTTGTCGTCAATGAGGCGTTCGGCCTGGGCCAAGGTGCGGCACGGTCCCACCACTGTGGCGCCGGCGCCGGCCAGGATGCTGTCGATCTCGGTGGAGATGAGGAAATCGTCTTCCACCACCAGGATGCGGGCGCCCTCCAGAGCCCGTGTCGTTTCAGCGTGTGTCACCGCTGCCATTCTCCGCGGGCTTGGCTAATGGCAGCTCGATGGTGCAGATCAGGCCAGTGCGTTTGAACTCGCGTTTGACGGTCGCGCTCGAAATACCGTTCTCGATCAGAGCGCTGCCGAAGCCGCTGGTCACGGGCTGCTGGACCGGAGGGCCGCCTTGCTCATGCCAGACAACTTTCAGAAGGCGGGGATCGTTCCGCGTCACGGTCCACTCGACGATGACGCTGCCTGTGGGTCGCGACAGCGAGCCGTGCTTGGCGGCATTGGTGGCGAGTTCGTGCAGAATCAATCCGAACGGCGTGGCGAGATCGGCCGGCAGCGTCACCGGCTCGCCGCCGATCCGCACGCGGTTCGGATTTTCCGACGTGTAGGGCTCGAGTTGGCTGCTCGCCAGGGCTGCAAGATCGGCGCCCTCCCACTCCGAATTGACCAGCAGGGTGTGCGCGCCGGCGAGCGCGGCGAGCCGGCCGTCGAAGCGCTGCACGAATTCCTCGCTCGACTTGCTGGTGCGCATCGATTGGTGGGCGATCGCCTGCACCACGGCGAGCGTGTTGCGCACGCGGTGCGCCAGCTCGCCGAGCAGGAGCTGCTGGCGCTGCTCCCACTGCTTGAGCTCGGTGACGTCGCGGGTGCTTTCCAGCGCCAGTCGCTTGCCACCCATGGTTTCCAGCACGATGCGGGTTTCGATGGTGAGTTCGCGCCCATCCTTGGTGCGGTGCCTGACTTCGCCGCTATAGCTGCCCTCGGCGGACAGCTTGGCGCGCAATTCGGCGAACGACGAGCCTGGAATTTCGGTGGCGAGCAACTGGTCCTTGCGCTTGCCGATCGCCTCTTCGCTCGAGTAGCCGTAAAGGTCCTCGCTGCCGCGATTCCACGACACAATGCCGCCGTCGAAGTCCCAGATGAAAATCGGGTCGTGCGACAATTCAACCAGGCGCTGATCCTGGCGCAGGTGTTCCTCGCTGATCCGCAACGCTTCGCCGACCTGGCGGCGCTCGGTGATGTCGACGAAGGTGATGACCACGCCGTCGATCTTGTCGTCGACGGTGCGGTACGGCCGCACCCGCATGTCGTACCAGCGGCCGGCGCGGCTGCGCACTTCGTGATGGATCGGCGCCAGATTGACCAGCACGCTGCGCGCGTCCTTCACCACATCCTGATATTCGAGCTGGTGGGCGAAATCGGTGATGAAGCGGCCTTCGTCCGTCGTCGTGATGCTGAACAGCTCGGTTACGCGGTCGGTGAAGCGCTTGATGCGCAGGCTGGAATCCAGAAACAGCGTGGCGATGTCGGTGGCCGCCACCAGGTTCCGCAAATCGCTGTGGGCGCGCGAGACCGCCTCGAGCTTGAGCTTCAGCTCGCTGTTGACGGTCTGCAGCTCCTCGTTGATCGATTGCAGCTCCTCCTTCGAGGTCTCCAGCTCTTCGGAGGTCGAGCGGTATTCCTCGTTGATCGACTGCAGCTCTTCGTTGGCGGCGCGCAGTTCTTCGTTGGCGGCGTCGGATTCCTCGCGCACCGTGCGCAGCCGGGTCTGCGTCAGTTCCAGTTCCTGCGTCAGCCGCCGCACGGTTTCGTCGTTGGCCTGCCGGTCGAGGGCGGAGAGGCTGTCGTCGACCGCCTCGCCCTCGATGAACATCACCACGGCGTGGCGCGGCTCGTTGGCGCCATTCGCCGGCTTCACCAACAAATGCACGCGATGCGGCGCGCCGTTGAAGCGCACCAGGATCGGCAGGCTCAAGGTGGCGGCCTGCTGCTCGAACACCCGGTTGAGCGCCGAACGCAACTCGAAGCGCAGTTCGGGACGCATCAGATCAACCGCGTCGCCGCTCAAGGGGCCGCCCGACGGCATGACATAACGGCCGGCATTCTCCGACAGATGCACGACACGCTGCGCTTCGTCGACCAGCAGGCTGGGCGGCGCCACCTGCTCGAGGGCGCGGCGATGCATCGCCGCCTCGTCGAGCGCTACGGTGGGGCTGACCGAGCGGCCGAGCTGAACCATCTGCTCGCGCACCCGCACCGGGCCAAGCAGGCGCGGCAGCAGGCGCGGCTTGTCGCCCGCTATCGCGGTCGATTGGTAGATGCGCGCGGTGCGCTCGATGGTGCGGAACAGGCCGGGCGGATTTTCGGCCGATTCCGAGGCGCCGAGGAACAGGTAGCCGCCGGGATTGAGCGCGTAGTGGAACGTGCTGCACAATTGCTCCTGCAGTTCGCGATCGAGGTAGATCAGCACGTTGCGGCACGAGATCAGGTCGACATGCGAGAACGGCGGGTCCTTGAGCAGGTCGTGCACCGCGAACAACACAATGTCGCGCACCTCCTGGCGCATGCGGTAGTGATCGCCTTCGTGGTTGAAAAAGCGGCGCAGCCGTTCCTCGCTGACGTCGGTCTCAATGGCGACTGGAAAACGACCTTCGCGCGCCGACGCGAGCGCGCGGGAATCGAGATCGGAGCCGAACACCTGGATCGGCGGCCGAATCGAATGGCGCGACGCCTCTTCCAACAGCAACATGGCGAACGAATAAGCCTCTTCGCCGGTGGCGCAGCCCGAGACCCAGATGCGGATGGTCTCGTCGGCCTCTTTGTCCTTGAAGAGACCGGGAATGATGTCCTTGGCGATCTTGGCGAACGCGTCGCCGTCGCGAAAAAAAGTCGTCACCGAGATCAAGAGGTCGCCGAGCAGCGCCTGCGCCTCGTCGGCGCTTTCGCGCATCACCTCGTAATATTCCTTCAGGTCGTCGGCGCGGGTGACCTGCATGCGGCGCGCGATCCGCCGCAGCACGGTCGAGCGCTTGTATTTGGAGAAATCGTGCCCGGTGCGCACCCGCAAATGAGCGATGATGCGCCGCAACAGCTCCTCGTCGAAATTGCGGATGTCCGGGATGGTGACGCTTTCCTTGATCCGGATCAGGTCGACCAGGCGCTTGCCGAGGTCGCGCACCGGCAGCACGAAGTCAGCGACGCCGGTGGCGATGGCGCTGCGCGGCATCGAGGAGTACTTGGCCTCGCCGGGTTCCTGCACCAGGATGATGCCGCCGGCCTCCTTGACGGCACGCACGCCGATGGCGCCGTCGGATCCGGCGCCGCTCAGGATCACCGCGAAGCCGTCGCCGAGCCGCTCTGCCAGCGAGCGGAAGAACAGGTCGATCGGCGCCCGCTGGCCGCGCGGCTCGTCGAACTCCAGCGCCGAAATCTCATGGTCGACCATCTGCAGCCGGCGGTCGGGCGGAATGACGTAGACATGGTCGGCCTGCAGCCGGTCGCGGCTGCCGACCTGCACCACCCGCATTTTGGTGCGCGCCGCGATGATCTGCGGCATCTCGCTGCGATGGCCCGGGTCGAGATGCACGACCACCACGAAGGCCGCGCCGGTGTGCTCCGGTAACGCGGCGAAGAAATTTTGCAGCGCATGGATGCCGCCGGCCGATGCGCCGATCGCGACGATGACCGGCTTGCGGTCGTTGCTCTCCTGCTCGGCCCTATCGTTATCTGCCACGGTGCTGTTCCGCCCCCGACATCATTGAGCATAAGCGCAAACGTGCAATTGGTGCCAACCAATCCCCAGCCCCCGCGGAATAATTCGATGCGGCATGCGCGCCCTGGCTGCAGGAACCGCAATAGCGCTGCCGTCGTTGTCTGCAGCGGGCCGCAGCGGAGCACGGCATGGCGCGTGCCTCCGATCCTGCTAGACTGGCGGCACCGGCAACTCGGGAGCGGCAGCTTGGCTGCCGACATACCCGTGATGAGGGTCCTACGTCAGAAACATCAGGCCGAGCTGGCCTTGGCCACGCGGCACGTTGCGCAAGCGCGGCTGATCGTGGCGCAGCAGCACGAGCGTATTGCCAGGCTCAAAGCGCGAGGCTCGTGCACGCGCGATTACGAACTCACCCTCGGCATCTTCATCGGCACCCTGCAGGCATTGGAGGAGCACGAGCGCGTCCTGCGCACCGCAGCGGGACGGCGCGAGCCCGAGCGGCGGCGGACGTCATGACCGCCTGATTTTTTCTCTTGGCTGAACCCCGGCTGCGGCCGCAGCAGAAATTGCTATCCGACTGCGGCCTTATGGACACGTCCTGCCGGCAGCGCGGTGGAGCATGGCGCCTGCTCGATTGCAGTCTCGACCGCTGCGGCAGGCCGCGCGTCCGGCATGGCTAGCGAGAAGCAGCAATTGAGCCCGCCCGGCGAAAATCGCATCTCCACCATGCCGCCGAACTGGCGCAAGCCTTTGCGCAGCAACGTGGTGCCGAAACCCTCGCGGCCGCTTGGGGTGGGCGGCGGTCCGCCGCTCTCCGTCCAATCGAAGGCGACACGCCCGTTGTGCCTCGTCCAGCAGAGCGTGACGCGGCCCCGCACCGTCGAGAGCGCGCCGTATTTGACGGCATTGGTGGTCAGCTCGTGAAAAATCAGCGCCAGCATGGTCGCGAGCTCGGACGGACATGCAAAGTCCTCGCCACCGAGCTTGAAGCGCGAGGCGTCGTACGGCGCGAATTCGCCGGCGAGAATTTGCCGCAAGCCCGCGCCGCGCCATTCGGCCTGGATCAACAGATCGTTGGTCACGGCGAGCGCCGCGATGCGATCGTGCAATTTGGTGCGCAGCTCCGGCTGATCGCGCAGCGTGCGGCTGATCACCGATTCGACGATCGCCAGCGTGTTTCTGATGCGGTGCGCCAGCTCGCGATTGAGCAATTCCCGGCGCGCCTCTTCGTCACGCAGCCGCCACAGCAGATCGCGATAGCTTTTCGCCGCCCAAACGATCACCAGCGACGAGATGGCGAACAGAAAATAGCTGACGATCCACTCGCGGTCGAAGGCGTGCGACGTCCAGTCCGGCGGAACAAAAAACCAGAACGCCGCGACGGCGCCGGCCGCGGCCGCGAAGCTGCCGGCGCGCCAGCCGCCGACCAGCGCGGCGACGAGCGTCGCCGAGTAGTACGGCGCGAATACCGCGCTCGCCGGACTGATCTCGCCGATCGCCATGCGAACGATTGTCGCGATGCCGACGCAACCGAGCGCGAAAACGAACGAGGCAAGCGAATGCGGCGGCAGCCCGCCCTGCCATAGCTCGCGCCAGCGCGCCAATGCCCGTTTCATCATCGCTCTCGAAACGGCCGCCCCGCAAAGTCGTCAAACATGCAAACCGAAGCCGAACTTGCGGATAATGCAGTCCATCCGCGGTTGCGACGTGACCGGCCTATCGCGGCGAATTGTAGGACGCGACGCCGGGCTCCAATTCACATTCGCGCGACCGCCGCGGTACCGAAGCCCGGCTGCGGCGTGGCAAGCCAGCCTGGGGTGAACAAAATTGCCGCAGCGCGATTGAGCCATCAGCCGCTGGCGCGCGGCCGGCGCGCGGGTTGCGGCCTATTGCCGCAAAACATTTGCGCACGCCATGAACAGCGCGAGCTTCGCCAGCATTGTCGATTTTTGCCTTCGCCGCAGGTGGCTGGTCGTTTTGGCGGCACTGCTCGTCGTGGCGGTATCCGGCGTTTATGTGGCGCGGAACTTTGCCCTCAACACTGACATCAACGCGCTGCTGTCCCCGGATCTGCCCTGGCGCAAGCGCGAGGCCGCATTTGAGGAAGCTTTCCCGCAACTCGTGCACTCCACCATCGCCGTCGTCAGTGCGCCGACGCCGGAATTTGCCGGAGCCGCCGCGGCGTCGCTGGCCGCGCGTCTTAAGCCGCAAACAAATGCGTTCCATGCGGTGTCGGCTCCCGAAGCCGACGAATTCTTCGCGCGCAACGGCCTGCTCTATCTGCCGCCGGACGCGCTTGCGGCGCGGCTCGACAAGCTGCGCCAGGCGGTGCCGCTGATCAGAGTGCTGGCGTCCGATCAATCGCTGCGCGGGCTGTCGCGCGCGCTCGGCATGGGGCTGCAGGGCGTTGCCGTGCATCGCTTCACCCTCGACACCATGGCGCCGACGCTCAACCGCGTCGCCGATACGCTCGATGGCGTGCTCGCCGGCAAGAACGCGACGTTCTCCTGGCAGGTGCTGGTGAACGGCGCCGCGAGCCGTGAGGACCTCAACCGCATCATCGCGATCTACCCGGTGCTCAATTACGCGGCGCTCGAGCCCGGTCAGGCGGCGGCCGCCGCGATCCGCAAAACCGCCGCCGCCGCGCATCTCGACACCCAATACGGTGCCACCGTGCGCCTCACCGGTCCGATCCCGCTCGCCGACGCGCAATTCGCCACCTTGCGGCAGGACGTCTGGATCAACGCCATCATCACGGCCGCCATCATTCTGATCGTGCTATGGCTGGCGCTGCGCTCGGTGCGCATCGTGCTCGCCGTGGTCATCACGATTTTCATCGGACTGGCCGCCACCGCCGCGCTCGGGCTGCTCTTGGTCGGCGCCTTCAATCCGATTTCGCTGGCGTTCGCCATGCTGTTCGTCGGGCTGGGCGCCGACTTCGCCATTCAGTTCAGCGTCCGCTACCGGGCGCAGCGCCATACGTTGCACGCGCTTGCGCCGTCGCTGGTCGACGGCGCGCGCTACGTCGGCGCGCCGCTGACCTTGGCGGCGCTCGCCGCGGCTGCGGGTTTTCTGAGCTTCGTGCCGACCAATTATCGCGGCGTCGCCGAGCTCGGGCTGATCGCCGGCGTCGGCATGATCGTCGCCTATGTGGGCGCGATGACCCTGTTGCCGACGCTGCTGGACCTGTTGAAGCCGCGGCCCGAACCGGACCCGATCCGCCAGCCCCGCTTGGCCCACGCCGACCGTTTCCTGCAGCGCCACCGCATCGCCATCGTGGCCGCCACGGCGCTGGTCGTGCTCGCGGCGTCGCCGTCGCTGGCCTGGCTCAAGTTCAATTTCGATCCCAACGGCCTGCAGGTGCCGAATACCGAGGCCGAGTCGACACTGCGGCAGTTGAGCGGCGATCCGCGCATCTCCTTCGAGAGCGCCGACGTGTTGACGGCGCCGGCCGACGCCGCGGCCGTGGCCAAACGCGTCGCCGCGCTCCCCGAGGTCGGCAGCACCAAGACGCTCGACAACTTCGTTCCGACCGATCAGCGCCGCAAGCTGGCGATGATCGCCAGCGCGGCGACCGCCATCGAACCGGCGCTGAGCGAAAAGCCCGCGTCGCCGCCGTCCGATGCCGACAACGTCGCCGCGCTCAAAGGCGTGGTGAAGGCGCTGCGCGATAGTGCGGGCGAAGCGGGCGGACCAGGCGCCGGCGCCGCCAAGCGGCTCGCCAAGGATCTTGAAGCGCTCGCCACCGCGCCACCCAACGTGCGGCAACAGGCGCAAGCGGCCTTCATCGCACCGCTCACGATCGACCTGCAGCAGATTGCGCAATCGCTGCATCCGCAGGAGGTGACGCGCGCCAATCTGCCGAGCGATGTGGTGCGGCAGTGGCAGGCGCCGGACGGCCGGGTGCGCACCGAGATCGTGCCGCAGGGTAATGCCGCCGAATCGGCGACGGTCAGCGGCTTCGCCCAGGCGGTGCTCGCGGTGGTGCCGAACGCGACCGGTGCGGCGATCGAGATCTATGAGTGGGGCAAGACCGTCACCGACGCCTTCATCAAAGCCGGAATCATCGCGATCTGCTCGATCGCCGTTATCCTGTTCATCGCGCTGCGGCGCATTCACGACGTGCTGTTGACGCTCATACCGCTATGGGTCGCGGCGGCGGCGACGCTCGAAATCTGCGCCTTGAGCGGCTTTGCCCTGAACTACGCCAATATCATCGCGCTGCCGGCGCTGCTCGGCGTCGGCGTCGCCTTCAAGATCTATTACGTCACGGCGTGGCGCCGCGGCGAATACAATTTTCTGGAATCAACCTTGACGCACGCGGTGTTCTTCAGCGCGGTGATGACGGCGACGGCGTTCGGCAGCCTGTGGTTCTCGGCGCATCCGGGCATTTCCAGCATGGGCAAGCTGTTGGCGTTGTCGCTCGCCTGCACGCTGGCGTCGGCCGCCTTGTTCCAGCCGGCACTGATGGGCCCGCCGCGCCCGGCCAAGACCGCGGGCGACGCCGATTCGAGCCGCAAGACGCCGTAATCAACTCTTAAGCCTAACAAAGTTTTGGTTGCGCCGTTTGCAATTGGCGAACGCGGCGCGCAACAAATCGCTGCCGCTCGCAACGGTCGATTAACGACGCCCGCAGGAAGCGACGCTTCGCGGTTTGGGCAAACAAAAATAAATGCTCTTGTTCTATGGCGAATGATGCTCGACCAAACCTCCCGATCCGCCACTACGGCCGCGACCATGATGGGCAAGCTGACGCGTCGATTTTTCCGCAGCCGCGGCGGCAGCACGTCGATGATATTCGGGCTGTCGCTCATCCCCATGATTTTTCTGGTCGCATTGGGCCTGGATTTCTCCGCCGCCGCGCAGAAGCAGGTGCAGCTGAATACGGCCGCCGACGCCGCCGCATTGTCGGCGGTGGCGCCGGGCGCCATGACGCAAACGGCCGCGGAGGCGCAGACTACCGCGACCAACATTTTCATGGCCCAGGCGTCGCTGATCCCGAACCTGAGCTACAGCACGCCGACCGTCACCGTCACCCAGAACGGCACGACCCGCACCGTGATGGTCAGCTACACGGCCTATTCGGTCAACAGCTTTCCCAACGTCTTTGCGCTGTTCACCAAGACCGCCGAGAATACATGGACGCTCAGCGGTTCGTCGACCTCGACGTCGACGACCTCGCCGAACATCAATTTCTATCTGCTGCTCGACAACTCGCCGTCCATGGCCATCGCGGCGACGACCGCGGGCATCAACACCATGGTCGCCAACACCTCGGCGCAAGGCGGTTGCGCCTTCGCCTGCCACGAAAGCGACCCTGCGGCCGACAATCTGGGCAATCCCAACGGCGAGGACAATTACACGCTGGCGCAGAATCTCGGCGTGGTGACGCGAATTCAGAACATGGCGACGGCGACCGCGCAGTTGATGACCACAGCCACGGATATGATGGACGCCAATAACGCCACTTGCCCGGACGGCCCCGGTTGCTACCAAATGGCAATCTTCACCTTCAACCTGCAAGGCAATAGCGGAACGAATTGCAAGAATACGGCGATCCAAGTGATCTACGCACCGAACTGCGAGGCATCGAGTAATCTCGGCGCCGCGCAGACGGCAGCCGCCGGCATCGATGTCCTGGAAGTCTGCAAAAACAGTTGGCTGAGCTGCAGCAACGACAATAACGATACCGACACCGATTTCGAAACGGCGATGTCGGCCATCAGCAGCATCATGCCAAGTCCAGGCACGGGCACCGCAGGCAGCTCGCCTCAGGACGTTCTGTTTCTGGTCACCGACGGCGTCGACGACGAGGTCAACAGCTCGTCCTGCTCGCAGCCGCTGGACAGCAGTACCCGTTGCCAGCAGCCGTTCAACACCACATGGTGCACCACCGTGAAGAACAACGGCATTCGTATTGCCGTGCTGTACACCGAATATCTGCCGTTGCCGACCAATGCCTGGTACAATCAATGGATCAACCCATTCGAAGGCTCGATCGGCTCGAACCTGCAAAGCTGCGCCTCGCCGGGGTTGTACAAAGAAGTGACAACCGACGATGACATCGCCGCGGCGATGCAGACGCTATTTCAGATAGCGGTGAGCAGCGCGCGCTTGTCGCAGTGAGATTACGGCGTCTGTTACAGGCCGGCGGCTTTGTTCGATCGCTGCTCAACCGAAAGCAGGATGGCGGGTGCTGAGGCTGCCGTGAACGCGGCCGGCCGTCAGCACGCGCCGTTGTAATTCACGCAAGTCGACAGCCGCGGATAAAAATATTGGCTCTCGTAAATGTTGATGATTCCGGTGAGCACATAGCCGAACTGCGGATTGTACGGGTAGGTCACCTCGCCGAGGATCAGCGCGGTGTTCGTCGGCAGCGTCTGCAGCGCGGTCGGCAACGTGACCGGCGAACCGACGGCGCGGCCGTTGCCGGTATTCGCCGCGCTCCACGTCACCTGGGCGTCGCCGCGGGCGTCGGTGGTGGTGACTTCAGAGACGGTCACCGTCATGGTGTTGGCCGAATACGGCGCCACCACGGTAGAGGCCGCGCCCAGAATCTGGGTCATGGTCGCGGCGTCGATATTGACGTATTGCGAGGTGAGATCGGCAACGGTGCGGGCGGCCAGCGTCGTACGAAATTGCACGGCCAAACCATCGCCGAGCTCGACGCTGCCGAGGTAAGCCGTCACCATGAAGGGCAGGATCAGCGCGAACTCGACCGCCGATATGCCACCGCGGTCGGCGCCGAAACGGCGCAACGCGCGAAGACATGCAATCGCCGCGCCGGCTTGCATCAGTAGGGCTCGTTCTTGAACGCGGCCGTCGACACCAACAGGCGATTGCCATTCGCCAGATTCGACAGGTTGAAGCCGAGCGGGCCGAGCACGACCGGCCATTGATACATTACCTGCACGACTACGATGTCGCCGGGATTGCCGGGCGACCAGGCCCAGGTGTTGGAGACTTGGCCGTTATTGCCGAAGGTGAGCGTCGGCATCGCGGTGCTGGCCGAGGCGAAATCGGTGTAGTTCTGCACGTTGATCATGAAATTATTGCAGTTGAACAGCGCGAAAGTCTTGCCGCAGACCCACGTCGCGAAGCCGGCCTGAGTCATGTTTGATTGCTGGGCCTGCCCGGTGAGGATGTAACGGCTCGCTTCTTCCGTGGTCACGTCGAGCACGCGGCCGGCAAAGAACACCAAAGCGGTCTGGAACAGCGCGATCAGGAGTGCAAAGAACGGCGCTGCCACCAGGGCGAATTCGACTGCGGCGCCGCCTGTGCGGGCCAGCGCAAAACGCTTGCACGACCGCATCCGGCGCGCCGGCCGGAGCAGTCTTTGGGTGAAAGCCGCGAACATGGCGCCGCCGTTCCGATGGCGGCGCTTGTAGGGCGGATTTGCTAGAAAATCGTTACACTTAGCCGCGGTTCGGAGTTAACGCGTGCTGCCCAAGCGGCGCGCCAAAAACGCGCCGCCATGGCGCAAGCCTTCGGCATCGATGCCGTGGCCGATGCCGGCCGACAAATGCCACTCGACCGACAGCCCGAGCGCGGCCAGGCCCTGCGCGCCCTGAAACAGCGCCTGCGTCGGAATGAGTTCGTCGCGGTCGCCGTGCACCAGCAGCACCGGCGGCCGCGACGTGATCGAGGACGCAAAGGCTTCGAGATCGCTCTGCGGCGGCGTCACCAGAATTCCCGAATAGCCGACGATCGCCGCCGGCGCCGTAGCGCGGCGCAAACCCACATGCAGCGCCATCATGGTGCCCTGGCTGAAGCCGACCAGCGCCAAAGCCGACGCCGGCAGCTTGTGGTGGGCAAGTTCGGCGTCGAGGAATTGCGTCAGCAGCGGCGCCGCCTTGTTGACACCGCGCCAGCGCTCGTTCGGATCGCGGAAGGTGAGCGGAAACCATTGCCGGCCGACCGGCGCTTCACCGCACGGCTCCGGTGCGTGCGGCGACACAAAGGCGGCGCGCGGCAAATGTTGCTGCCAGACGCGGCCGATATCGATCAGATCGTTGCCGTCGGCGCCGTAGCCGTGCAGGAATACGACAAGCTGCCGAGCGTCGCCCGATTCTTTGGGCGGCAAGCGCGGGCCGTCAAGCAGAGCGGCCATGGCGACCTCGTTTCGACAAGCGCTTTCTCTTCTCGGCTGGCTTGCTGGCGAAGGGGCTAGAGGCGGCGGCAGCAGGCGCACCCTCGCGCCCTTTGCGGAAACGATAATAGGTCCATAGCACGCGTGCCGCCACGGAACGTAACGGCCGCCAACCTTCGGCGAGCGTGACCATGTCCTTGGCGGTCGGCCGCGCGCCAAGGCCGAAAGCCAGCCGCACCGCTTCCTGCAGCGCCAGATCGCCGGCCGGCCAGGCATCGGCGTGGCCGAGGCTCGCCAACAGATAAATGTCGGCGGTCCACGGACCGATGCCGTGGATGGCGGTCAGCGCCGCGTGCGCTTCGTCGGCGTCAAGCCCGGCGAGGGCGCTCGGGACCAGCTTGCCGCCGATCATGGCGCGCGCGATCGCCTTGAGCGTACGGATTTTTGCCGCCGACAGCCCGATCCGTTTGAGCCGCGCCGGATGGGCCCGCGCGATCGCCTCGGGCGCCAAAGGATCGAACGCCGCGTCGAGCCGCGCCCAGATCGCGCCGGCGCTGGCGGTGGAAAGTTGCTGCGCCACGATGGTGGCGGCAAGGCCGGCAAATCCGTCGGGACGCCGGCGCAGCGGCGGCCGCCCTGCTGCCGCCACAAGCGCCAGCAACCGTGGATCGCTCTTGCCCAACGCGGCGAGCGCCAGGTCGAGATCGGCCTCCGTGTTGATGCGGGTCGGGATGTCGTTCATCGGTAGGATGAGCAAAGTGCAACGGCTGCGCGTCCGCGCCCCTCATAGCGCCCCTGAAAACTTTCGCCAATGTACACCCGTATCCTGCGTTTCGCGCCCAGTCCGAACGGCCATCTGCATCTGGGCCATGCCTACTCGGCGCTGCTTAACGACGACATGGCGCGCGCGCGGGGCGGTCGGCTCTTGTTGCGCATCGAGGACATCGACACACAGCGCTGCCGGCTGGAATACGAGGCGGCGATTTACGAGGATTTGCGCTGGCTCGGCATCGCCTGGGAGGAGCCGGTACGGCGGCAGAGCGAATATTTCGCCGACTATGCCGCTGCCATCGCCAAGCTCGAAGCCCAGGACCTGCTTTATCCAAGTTTTGAGAGCCGTAGCGAGATCAGCGCTTTGGTTGCCGAACGCGACCGGCAGGGCCACTGGCCGCGCGACCCGGACGGCGTGCCGCTCTACCCGGGCCGGGCGCGGAAAATGCCGGCTGCGGAGCGCGAGCGCCGCCGCCGCGCCGGCGAGCCGTTCGCGCTTCGCCTCGCCATGGATGCCGCTTTGACGCGGGCCGGCGTGTTGACCTGGCGCGAGACCGGCAGCGGGCCGCAGGGCCAGAGCGGGCTCGTCACCGCCACGCCGCAGCGTTGGGGCGACGTGGTCTTGGCGCGCAAGGAGCTGCCGACGAGCTACCATCTCTCCGTCGTGATCGACGACGCGCTGCAAGCCGTGACCGATGTTGTGCGCGGCCAGGATCTGTTCTGGGCGACCGCCTTGCATCGCCTGTTGCAAGCGCTGCTCGGGCTGCCCGAACCGGTTTATCATCACCACCGGCTCATTCTCGACGCCGAAGGCCGCAAGCTGTCCAAGGCCACCCAGGCGACGAGCTTGCGCGAGCTGCGTGCCGCCGGCCTGCGTGCCGCCGATATCAGGCGGATGGTCGGCCTGGGCCGCTGAGCACTGTCCGCTCACTCCCGCGCAAGCGGGTATCCAGGGAGCTTGCACCGGCCGGATGTTAGTGACGCCGGGTCCCCGCGAAAGCGCTTGGGCGCTAAGATAGCTCTGTTTCCCGGATGCGGTGCAGCGCGAAGCGGTGCACCGCTGATCCGGGATCGTCCCAAACGCGGGGCTTATGACGGTCCCGGGTCTGCAGCGCACCACTTCGCTACGCTTCGTGCTGCGCTGCGCCCGGGAAACGCAGCTATTTTAAGGCCTATGCGCGTTCGCGGGGACAACGGTAAGAGATACATTGTTTTGTTTCATCCGCAGCCGTGGCATGGTGCGGGCAGGCCTTGAACAGATGGAGGCCGGAGGGCCGCCATGGCGCCGGCGAGGTCCAAACAAAGCAAAAAACGAAAACCGGCGCGGCCAGCGCGCCATGGCCGGCCGCGCCGGCGGCCTTCATTCAACCAGGACGTTGCGCTTGCCGCTTTCGCCCACGACATCCGCACTGCGCTCAACGGCATCCTGGCGCTCGGCGAGTTGCTGGCCAGTTCCAACATCGGCGAGCGCGAGCGGCGCTGGGCCGCAGGCGTGCGAACCGGCGCCGAGCACTTGGCGGCATTGACCACGCTCGTGGTCGACGCCGCCAAGGCGCAAGCAGGCGCGCTGACGTTACAGCAAGAGATCTTTCGGCCGGCGCGCCTGTTCGAGGCAGTGGCGGAATCGCTTGCCGTGCGCGGGCAGATCAAGGGATTGGGTACGGAGTTCGACCTCGCCGACGACCTGCCGGATTTTTTGATCGGCGATCCGGTGCGACTGCGCGCGGCGCTGGAAAACCTGATCGACAATGCGGTGAAATTCACCGCGCAGGGCGCGGTGCGGCTCGATGCGCGCGCAATGCCCGCTGCGCGCGGCCGCGTCAGGCTCGTCGTCGCGGTCAGCGACAGCGGCATCGGGCTCGAAGCCGCCGCGATCAAGCGGCTGTTCCGGCCGTTTGCGCAGGCCAGCGCCGAGATTGCGCGACGCTACGGCGGCGCCGGCCTCGGCCTCGCCACCGTCAAATATTTGGCGCGCGCCATGGGTGGCGACCTCGCCGTTAGCAGCGCGCCGGGTCACGGTTCGCGCTTTTCGTTCAGCGCAGTGTTGCCGCTTGCCGCCGCCGCGGCGGAGCAGCAGAAGCGCGCCGAACAAATTTCCGCGCCACGGCGGCGGCTGAAAATTCTCTGTGCCGAGGACAATCCGTACGGCCGCGTCATCCTCAACACGATCCTGACCGAGCTTGGCCACCACGCCGATTTCGTCGGCTCGGGCGAGGATGCGGTCGAGGCGCTGGCGCGCGGTTACGACGTGGTGCTGATGGACGTGACGCTGCCCGGCATCGACGGTCTCGAAACCGCGCGGCGCATCCGCGCCCTCGCTTCCCCCGCCGGCCGCACCCCCATCGTCGGTATTTCCGGCCACAGCGAACCCGGCGACGAAGCCGCTGCCCGCGCTGCCGGGATGCACGCCTATCTGCGCAAGCCGATCAGCCCGAGCGCGCTCGCCGCGGCGATCGCGGCGGTGCTGCGTCAGCCGACCGACTAGCGGCATCACCGCAATACGTATAGTATACGTATATGACCAAGAAGCTGACGATTACTGTTTCTGACGACGTCTACAAAGGCCTGCACAACCAGGTGGGCAGACGCCGGATAAGCCGCTTTATCAACGAGCTGGCGCGGGAGCGCCTCACCGACCGCAATTCACCGGAGTACTGGCTTGGCGCTTCCGAGCAAGAGCTCGCCGCGGCCTACGCCGAACAGGCTGACTACGAGGCGAAGCACGCTTCGGAATTCGAGGAGGAAAATCAGGCTTGGCTCGATGGCTTGATTGGGGATGCGCTGGGAACGGACCGGTCAAATGAGGAGAGGTGAAATTTGGTGGGTGGACTTTGATCCCTCTGTAGGCGGCGAGATCCAAAAGATGCGACCTGCCGTTATCGTATCCAACGATATTGCCAATCAACGTTTGAACCGCGTGCAAGTCGTGCCGCTGACGACGAATGTGAGCCGCGTATTTCCGGGCGAAACCATTGTCCGATTGATGGACGAGATGCGCAAAGCAATGGCTAATCAGATCATGACCGCTGCAAAAGAACGGTTCAGGCGGCGGATCGGGGCGCTTGACCGGAGCGAAATGTCAAAAGTTGATACCGCGATCTTGGTGCAACTCGGTCTCGACCAACGGGAGCGGGTCACACCCCGTTAGTGTCGGTGCCGTTGTGTTGCTCCTCGACGATTCGGACCACGTCGCTCAAGATACGGTTCAGTTCAAAATCCTTCGGCGTGTAGATCGCGGCGGCGCCGGCGGCTTTGAGCGCTGCGGCATCCTGCGGCGGGATGATGCCGCCGATCACGACCGGCACGTCGGCGAGTCCGGCTTTCTTCATCCGCGCGATGACCTCGCGAACGAGCGGCAGGTGCGAGCCGGAGAGGATCGACAGACCGACGACGTGCACGCGCCGCTCGCTGGCTGCCGCCACCAGCGCCTCGGCGGTCAGGCGGATGCCGTCGTAGACGACGTCGATGCCGGCGTCGCGGGCTCGCGCCGCGATCTGCTCGGCGCCGTTGGAATGGCCGTCGAGGCCGGGCTTGCCGACCAGAAATTTCAGCCGCCTGCCGAGCTTCTTCGACACGCGATCGACCTCGGCACGGACGTCGTCGAGGCCTTCGGCGTCGTTGCGCATCGCGTTGCCGATTCCGGTCGGCGCGCGGTATTCGCCAAAAGCTTCACGCAACGCGAAGCCCCATTCGCCGGTGGTGACGCCAGCTTTGGCGCAGGCGATCGACGGCGGCATGACGTTGGCGCCGCTGCGCGCGGCATCGCGCAGTGCCGCAAGCGCCGCGGCGACCGCCGCATCGTCGCGCGCAGCGCGCCAGGCGTCGAGCCGCGCGATCTGCTCGGCTTCCGCCTCGGGCGCCACGGTGACGACGGTTTTGGCCGCCTGCGCCAGCGGTGACGGCTCGCTCTCGACGAAGCGGTTGACGCCGACCACGACCTGCTCGCCGCGCTCGATCGCTTCGAGGCGCCGCGAATTGGATTCGACGAGCTGCCGCTTGAGATAGCCGGATTCGACGGCCGCGACCGTGCCGCCCATCTTGTCGATCTGGCGAAGCTCCTGCCGCGCGGCGTCCTTCAATGCCGCGACCTTCGCGGCAATCACCGGCGAGTCGTCGAAAATGTCGCCGTATTCGAGCAGATCGGTCTCGTGCGCGAGAATCTGCTGTATGCGCAGCGACCATTGCTGGTCCCACGGCCGCGGCAAGCCGAGCGCCTCGTTCCAGGCCGGCAGTTGCACGGCGCGCGCCCGCGCCTTCTTCGACAGCGTCACCGCGAGCATTTCCAAGAGGATGCGGGCGACGTTGTTCTCGGGCTGTTGCTCGGTCAGCCCGAGCGAATTGACCTGGACGCCGTAACGGAACTGCCGTTGCTTTACGTCGCGCACGCCGTAGCGCTCGCTTGTGATCTCGTCCCATAGCTCGACGAAGGCGCGCATCTTGCACAGTTCGGTGACGAAGCGCAGGCCGGCATTGACGAAAAATGAGATGCGTCCGACCACCTCGCCGAATTCGCCGGCGGCGCATTGCCCGGCGGCCCGCACCGCATCGAGCACCGCGATCGCCGTGGCGAGCGCGAACGCCAGCTCCTGCACCGGCGTGGCGCCGGCTTCCTGCAGGTGATAGGAGCAGACGTTGATCGGATTCCATTTCGGCATCTCTTTGGTCGTGAACAGGATCACGTCCGTGGTGAG
>JASHPU010000197.1 GCA_030037885.1 Xanthobacteraceae bacterium
AGCTGAACGCGGCGCTCGGCGTTGATGAAAGTGCCGTTTTTCTCCAGGAAGGTAGAGCCGGGCAGGAACACATGGGCGTAATTTGCCGTCTCGTTGAGGAACAGATCCTGCACGACGACGCATTCCATCGCGGAAAGGCCGGCGGCGACATGCTTGGTGTCGGGGTCGGATTGGAGGATGTCTTCGCCCTGGATGTAGATGCCCTTGAACGTGCCATCGACCGCGGCGTCGAGCATGTTGTTGATGCGCAGCCCGGGCTCCTTTTCGAGCGTCACCCCCCAATCGATCTCGAACATGTGCCGGACGCTGTCGATCGCGATATGCCTGTAGCCGGTGAGTTCATGGGGGAATGAACCCATGTCGCAGGAGCCCTGCACATTGTTCTGACCGCGCATCGGGTTCACGCCGACGCCGGGACGCCCGATATTGCCGGTCGCCATGGCGAGGTTGGCGAGGCCCATCACCGCGGTCGAGCCCTGGCTATGCTCGGTGATGCCGAGACCGTAGTAGATCGAGCCGTTGCCGCCCGTGGCGTAAAGCCGCGCCGCCTGCCGAATACTTTGCGCTGGGACGCCGGTGATCTTGGCGACCACCTCGGGGCTGTTCTTCGCGTCGGCGACGAACTCCGCCCAGTGCTCGAACGCGTCCCATTCGCAGCGCTCGCGCACGAACTGTTCGTTCACCAGCCCTTCGGTGACGATGACGTGCGCCAGCGCCGTCAGCATGGCGACGTTGGTGCCGGGCAGCAGCGGCAGATGATATACGGCCGCGACATGTGGCGTGCGCACCAGATCGATGCGACGCGGGTCGATGACGATCAGTTTTGCGCCCTGGCGCAGCCGCTTCTTCAGTCGTGAAGCAAACACCGGATGGGCATCGGTGGGATTGGCGCCGATCAGGATCACGACGTCGGTGTGCTCGACGGAGTCGAAGTCCTGGGTGCCGGCCGAGGTGCCGAAAGTGTTGGAGAGGCCGTAACCGGTCGGCGAATGGCAGACGCGGGCGCAGGTGTCGACATTGTTGACGCCGAAGCCGGCGCGCACCAGCTTCTGCACCAGATAGGTCTCTTCGTCGGTGCAGCGCGACGACGTGATGCCGCCGATCGACTCGCGGCCATAGGTCTTCTGGATGCGGTTGAACTCCGAGGCCACCCGCGCAATCGCCTCGTCCCACGATACTTCGCGCCACGGGTCGGTGATCTTTTCGCGCAGCATCGGCTTGAGGATGCGCTCCTTATGGTTGGCGTAGCCCCAGGCGAAGCGGCCCTTCACGCAGGAATGGCCGCGGTTCGCCTTGCCGTCTTTGTACGGCACCATGCGCACGACTTCTTCACCGTGCATCTCGGCCTTGAACGAGCAGCCAACGCCGCAATACGCGCAGGTCGTCACCACCGAATGGTCCGCGGGCTTTTCGATCGCCTGCGCGGCGAGCACGCTTTTCTCGATCAGCGAGCCGGTCGGACAGGCCTGCACGCAGGCGCCGCACGATACGCATTCGGATTCCAGGAACGGCTCGTTCATGCCGGCCGAGACGATGGAGTCGAAGCCGCGGCCCGAAATGGTCAGTGCGAAGGTACCCTGCACCTCCTCGCAGGCACGCACGCAACGCGAGCAGACGATGCATTTTGCCGGGTCGTAGACGAAATACGGATTGGAGGCGTCGATGCCGGAATTCGGATGGCGCGCGCCGTCGAAGCCGTAGCGCACTTCTTTGAGGTCGACGTCCGCAGCGACATCGAGCAGATCGACGTATTTGTTGTCCTTGGCGCTGCGGTCGAGCGACGTGATCGAATGATCGGAGGCATAAAGCTCCATCACGCCCTTGCGGATGCGGTCGAGCCGCTCTGTTTTGGTGTGGACGATAATGCCCGGCGCAACCGGCGTGGTGCAGGAGGCCGGCGTGCCGTTGCGCCCTTCGATCTCGATCAGGCAGAGCCGGCAGGAGCCGAACGCTTCCAGCATGTCGGTGGCGCAGAGTTTTGGAATTTCGATACCGGCTTCCATGGCCGCGCGCATGATCGAGGTGCCCTCGGGCACCGTTATCGGCTTGCCGTCGATGGTGAGCGTGACGGTCTTCCCGGACTTCGATTGTAGGGTGCCGTAGTCGATCTCGTGAACGAACGACATGGCGGTCCTCCTTATTCAGCGGCTGCAAGGCGCGGCGGCGCGCCAAAATCTTCGGGGAAATGGGTGAGCGCGCTCATCACCGGGTACGGCGTGAAGCCGCCCAGCGCGCAGAGCGAACCGAACTTCATGGTGTTGCAGAGGTCTTCGAGCAGCGCCGTATTCGCGGCGCGGTCGCGGTCGGCGATGATGCGGTCGATGACCTCGACGCCGCGCGTCGAGCCGACCCGGCACGGCGTGCATTTGCCGCAGGATTCGATGGCGCAGAATTCCATGGCGAAGCGCGCCTGCTTTGCCATGTCGACGGTGTCGTCGAACACGACGACGCCGCCGTGGCCGATCAGCCCGTCGGCCTGGGCAAAGGCCTCGTAGTCGAACGGCACATTGAACAGCGCGCACGGGAAATAGGCGCCGAGCGGACCGCCGACCTGCACGGCGCGCACCGGCCGGCCAGTGGCGGTGCCGCCGCCGATGTCTTCGACCAGTTCGCCGAGTGTGACGCCGAATGCCGTCTCATAGAGACCCGGGTATTTGATGTTGCCCGCAAGCTGGATCGGCATGGTGCCGCGCGACTTGCCCATGCCGAAGTCCCTGTAGAACGCGCCGCCCTTCTCCAGGATGATCGGGATCGTGGCGAGCGACAGCACGTTGTTGATGACGGTGGGTTTGCCGAACAATCCCTTGTGCGCAGGCAGCGGCGGCTTGGCGCGCACCATGCCGCGTTTGCCTTCGAGGCTGTCGAGCAGCGCCGTCTCCTCGCCGCACACATAGGCGCCGGCACCGACTCGCACTTCGAGATCGAAGGCGTGCGGCGAACCGCCGACGCTCTTGCCCAGCATTCCGCGCTTGCGAGCGGCAGCGATGGCCTCATTGAGGACGGCGATAGCGTGTGGATATTCCGAACGGATGTAGACGTAGCCTTGCGTCGCGCCGACGGCGATTCCGGCGATCGTCATCCCCTCGATCAGGACAAACGGATCGCCTTCCATGATCATGCGGTCGGCAAAAGTGCCGCTGTCGCCTTCGTCGGCGTTGCAGACGACGTATTTCTGCTCGGCCGCCGTATCGGCGACGGTCTTCCACTTGATGCCGGTCGGAAAGCCTGCGCCGCCGCGACCGCGGAGCCCGGATTGCGTGACCTCTTCCACGACGGCAACGGCTTGCATCGTCAGCGCGCGCGAGAGACCCTTGTAACCACCGTGCGCGCAATAATCGTCCAGCGAGCGCGGATCGACGATCCCGCAGCGCGCAAACGTGAGCCGCGTCTGATTCTTCAGATACGGAATGTCTTCGGGGTTGCCCAGACGCAAAGGATGCTTGGCGCCATTCGCGGCCAACGCCTTGAACACCGCTGCCGCGTCCGACACGGCGACGGGACCGTAGGCGATCCGGCCTTGCCCGGTTGCGACCTCAACCATCGGTTCGAGCCAGTGCAGGCCGCGCGAGCCGTTGCGCACGATGTCGACCGGCGTGCCGCTACGCGCAGCCGCGGCCTTGATGGCGGCGGCGACATCGTCAGCGCCGACCGCGACCGCCGCGGCGTCACCCGGAACGTAGATGCGAAGGCCGTTCATCGGTCGGCCTCCGCGAGCAGCGCATCAAGCTTTTTGCCGTCGAGCCGCGCCACGACCTTGCCGTCGAGCATCGCCGCCGGCGAAACCGAACACAGTCCGAGGCAGTAGACCGGCTCAAGCGTCACACTGCCGTCAGCGGTCGTGTCGCCGAAGGCAATCCCAAGCCTGGCCGCTGCCCGCGCTGCCAGCGCGTCGCTGCCCCGCGCTTGGCAGGATTCCGCGCGGCACAGCTTGAGCACGTGCCGCCCGGCAGGCTGCTGCCTGAAATCGTGATAGAACGTGACGACACCGTGCACCTCGGCGCGCGACAGATTCAAGATGTCGGCGATCAGCGGTTCGGCTTCCCGATGGATGGAACCGAACTCATCCTGCAAGGCCTGCAGGATCGGCATCAGCGCTCCGGGCTGCGCCTGCTTGCCGACAATGATGGCGCGGGCGGCTTCGGCATCCCAGGGCACGTACGAAGGCACGGCATTTCTCCCTGCCTCCGGAAACGTCAAATATGTTGATTTAGACATATATTGCCGAAGGCTTCACCAATGTATTAGTGAAAGTCTTGCATCGTCTTCAATATGCAGAAATCAGCATATGATCGATCCCCACCCGACGCTCGATCTCGATCTGGTCTGGAAGGCTGGCCGCCAGCCGCGGAAACCGATCGATCCCGAGCTTTTTGCGCTCCTGGAGGCGATCAAGAACACTGGCAAGCTGACCGCGGCGACCGAACAGGTCGGCATGCCGTACCGCCAGGCGTGGGGGCTGATCACGGCGTGGTCCGAGCGCATGGGCCAGCCGCTCGTCAGCAAGGAACAAGGCCGCGGCACCAAGCTCACCGAGCTGGGCGAAAAGCTGCTCTGGCTGCGTGAGCGCATCAACGCGCGGCTCACGCCGCATCTGGAGAGCGCGGCGTCCGAGGTCGCGCAGCAGCTCAGCGAAATCCTCAATGAGCCCGATCGGGCCCTGACGATGTTCGCAAGCCACGACCTGGTGCTCGCCGAGCTTCGCGAATTCCTGCGAACGCGGCCAGGGCCAAAACTGGACGTGCGCTTTGTCGGCAGTCTCGAAAGCGTGGTGGCATTGTGCAAAAACCGCTGCGAGCTGGCCGGTTTTCACATTCCCGAAGGCGCGCTCGGCCGCGAAATCCTGCGCAAATATGAACCTTGGCTCAAGCCGCGCGCGCAGCGCGTCGTGCATTTCGTGCGGCGCAACCAGGGGCTACTCGTTCCGAGCGGTAATCCGCTCGATATCCACACGCTGAAGGATATCGCCGCCAAGAACGCCCGCTTCATCAACCGTCAGCGCGGCTCCGGCACGTATCTCGCGCTGCAACGGATGCTGCAGGAACAGGCGATAGAACCGAGCGAGATCAACGGCTACTACACCGAGGAATTTACCCATCTGGCCGTCGCCGCCGCGATCGCCAGCGGCGTCGCCGACGTCGGCGTCGGCATCGAGGCCGCGGCGCGGCGGTTGAAGCTCGATTTCATTCCGCTGTTCGTCGAGGACTATTATCTGCTGGGCAAGCGCGAAACATTCGAGCGCGCCGACGTCGAAGCCATTGTCGAAAGCCTCAAATCCGAGGAGTTCGCCGCGCATGTCCGCGGTATTCCCGGCTACGACACGGTGCAGACCGGAAAAATCTCGAACGTCAGCGACGTAATCGGTTGACCGCCTAAAGACTCAAAAATTGAGAAAGGCAGCTACTCGCATTCTTCCACCGTCGTGGCGGGCCATCGGTTTGGACGCCATCGGGGTGAAGCCGACATTGGCAAAGCGCCCGATAGGCGCGCATGTTTTCTCTCCTTATTGTAGCCCGGATGAGCCAAGCGACATCCGGGGACACACGTTTTGAGACACGACCCGCATGTCGCTTCGCTCATGCGGGCTACAAGCACCTAAACCTATGCTAAAGAATCCCTCGTGTCCGACCAAGCGGGCCGCCGCGCATGAATGACGTCTCGCATCCGCCCTTCATCGGCCGCGCCATGGTGCGCCGGGAGGATAAGCGCCTGCTCACCGGCCGCGGCCAATTCATCGCCGATTTCGAGCTGCCGCACATGCTGCATGCGGTGTTCGTGCGCAGCCCGCTGGCGCATGCGAGCATCCGAGCGATCGAGGTGTCGCGCGCGCTCACCGCGCCGGGGGTTGTGTATGCGCTGACCGGCCCCGATCTCCTTCGCGAGTTGCCGCCGGTGCCGGACACGCAATTGGCGCTGCCGAGCAAGTGGACGGCTCTGGTGCAGCACAAATTCATCAATCCGCAGCAGCCACTGCTCGCCTTCGACAAGGTGCGCCATGTCGGCGAGGCGGTGGCGGTGATCGTGGCGAAGGACCGCGCCGCGGCCGAAGACGCCGTCCAATTGGTGGCGCTCGATCTCGATCCGCTACCCGCGGTGCTCGATCCTGAAGCGGCGCTGGCTCCCGGCGTCACCATCGTGCACGACCGTTTCGGCACGAATCTGATCGGCGGCTTCACGATCCGCAAGGGCGATGCCGCGGTCGCGCTCGATCGCGCGCCGCACCGGCTCAAGCGGCGTTTTCAGCATCATCGCTATGCGGCAATGCCCATGGAATGCCGCGGTGTTGCCGCTCTGTACGATCCGCGCACCGACTCGGTGACGATCTGGTCGGCGACGCAGGTCGTCCATTGGGTGCGCCGCGAGGCCGCCGCGGTGCTGAAACTGCCCGAAGCGCGCGTGCGCTGCGTCGCCCTCGACGTCGGCGGCGGTTTTGGCGTCAAGGGCCACGTCTATCCGGAGGATTTGCTGATCCCGTATCTGGCGCGGCGCCTGGGACGGCCGGTGCGCTGGATCGAGGACCGCCGCGAGCATCTGCTTTGCTCCTGCCATTCGCGCGATCAAATCCACGACGTCGAAGTCGGCTTCGACGACGATGGCCGCATTGTGGCGCTGCGCGACAGCTTTTTGGTCGATTGCGGCGCCTGGAATCCGATCGGCGCCGGCGTCGTCTACAACACCGCGGTGCACATCCCCGGTCCCTACAAGATCGACGCGCTCGCCTTCGACGCCCGCATCGCCGCGACCAACAAAACGCCGACCGCGCCGTATCGCGGCGCCGGCCGGCCCGAAGCCGCCTTCGCCATGGAGCGCACCATCGATCTGGTTGCCGGCGAATTGGGCCGCGATCCTGCCGAAGTGCGCCGCCGCAACATGATCCGCGCCGACGAGATGCCTTACGCCATGGGCATGCCGTATCGCGACGGCCAGCCCATCGTCTATGACGGTGGCGATTATCCGGCGGCGCTCGACAAGGCGCTTGCCGCGCTCGGCGGGCTGAAGGCGTTTCGCGAGCGCCAGCGCGCGGCGCGGCAGAACGGCCGGCATCTTGGCCTCGGCATCGGCTGTTACGTGGAGGGCACCGGCGTCGGCCCGTTCGAGAGCGCGATCGTGCGCATCGAACCGTCCGGGAAAATTTTCGTTTCGTCCGGCGCCTGCCCGCAAGGCCAGGGCATGGAGACGATCTTCGCCCAAGTGGTCGCCGATGCCTGGCAAGTCGATCCCGACGACGTGGTGCTGACGCTCGCCGACACCGCCGGCATCGCGATCGGCTTCGGCACCATCGCCAGCCGCACCACCGTGACGCTGTCGGCAGCGATCCACGGCGCCAGCGCCAAGCTGCGGGAAAAGGTGTTCGCGATCGCCGCCAATTTGTTGGAATGCGGCGTCGGCGATCTCGAGTTGCGCGACGGCCATGTCGGCATCGTCGGCGTGCCCGGCGCGAAAATATCGCTCGCCAAGGTGGCGCAGGCGGCGCGGCCGGGCTGGGATCACGGCCGGCCGGCCGGCGTCGATGCCGGGCTCGAGGAGACTTTTTATTTCGAACCGCCGACGGTGACCTGGTCCTATGCGGCGCATGCCGCCGTGGTCGCGGTCGATGTCGAGACCGGCGCGGTCAGTGTCGAGAATTACGCGGTCGCGCACGATTGCGGCGTGGTGGTCAACCCGATGCTGGTCGAGGGCCAGATCGTCGGCGGCACGGTGCAAGGGATCGGCGGCGCACTGTTGGAGAAGATGACGTTCGATGCCAGCGGTCAGCCGCTGAACACGAGTTTGGCCGAATATTTGCTGCCGACCGCGGCCGACGTGCCGCGCGTGACGCTTCTCCATCAGCATTCGCCGTCGCCGCTCAATCCATTCGGCGTCAAGGGCGTCGGCGAGGGCGGCCCGATCGCGCCGCCCGCCGCGATCGCCAACGCCATCGCCGACGCGCTGCGCCCGCTCCAGGTCGAGTTCAACGCAACGCCGATCGCGCCGCACGAAGTTATTGCTGCGCTGCACAGAGCCACGGCCGGACACGTGGGTCAAGACCGGAAATGAGTTTGCGCAAGACGATCGAAGTTGTCACAAAACTGGCTGAGCGTGGCGCGATTCACCGCTATGCCATTGCCGGCGCCGTTGCTGCTCTCAATTACATCGAACCGACGCTTACCGAAGACCTCGGCATTTTGATCTCAATCGAAGACTTCGAAAGACGTCAGTCCGGTTTGATTTTGCTTGCTCCCGTTGAGAAAGCATTGGCGGAGTTAGGCTATTCGGATCGCACCGATCTGGGGATCATGATCGAAGGATGGCCGGTGCAATTCCTGCCCGCGGCGTCAGATTTGGATCAAGATGCGTTGGACAGTGCTATTGAAATCGAAATTGGCTCGCCTGGTGGGTCCCCATTGAGAGCGCGATGCTTGCGAGCCGAACACGTGGTGGCGATTGCGATAAAAGTCGGCAGACTTAAAGACTTGGCTCGAGTGCAATCTTTTCTTGAGCAGCGCGCAGTCGATTTGTTCCTTCTCAAACAGGTTCTTCAAAGGCACAATCTCATGTGCGATTGGCGCAGCTTCTGCGTCAAGGCGGGGATTGAAAATCCGCTTGCTGCGATCTAAGCTTGAGTCATGGCGCATATACATAAAAAATATCCAGACATTTCGGACATCCTTGCGTTAAAGCTGGCTGGGCGTCGCCAGTGCGCAGCTCTCAGCTTTTCTGAAAAGTTGGATATCGTCGATGCTCTGAAAGAGCGCGTCCAGCCACTTGCGGCGGCGCGCCAAGCACGCAGCGCGGATCGCGCGAGAAAACAAGCTGCCGTTGCGCGAAAGGGTCTTCCCTAGTGAGAATGGGTTCAAGCTGGCCTCTTGCAGTCGACTGACGGAAACGCTCCATGACCTGCTTCACCATCACGCCGCTCACCGCGCATACCGGCGCTGAGGTGGTCGGCCTCGATTTCACGGTGCCGATCGACGAGCAGGCCCGCGCCGCGCTGAACCAGGCCTTCGTGGCGCATCACGTGCTGGTCATGCGCGATCAGCATTTTTCGCCCGACGCGTTCAAGGCCGCGGTGCGGCTGTTCGGCGAATTGCAGCCGCACGACAAGAAGGAGCACCACGTCCCTGGCCACCTGGACGTGTCTTACGTCTCGAATGATGAGGTCGTGAACGGCCGGCGCATCATTCCCGGCGAAACGTTTCACACCGACCACTCCAATCATCCGCGGCCGCCGAAGGCGACGACCCTGTTCGCCGTCGAACTGCCGTCGCGCGGCGGCGACACCCAGTACGTCAACATGCACGACGCCTTTGACGACCTGCCGGAAGCGACCAAGCGGCGGATCGACGGGCTCAAGGCCGTGCATGCCTACCTGAGCAAATATAGTCCCCGCCCGCTCGGCTATTTGAGCGAGGAGAGCCGCCGCAATCTGCCGCCGCCGGGCGTGCATCCGCTGGTGCGCACGCATCCGGAGAATGGCCGCAAGGCGCTGTTCCTCAACCCGGTGCGCATGGAGTCCATCGTCGGCATGGACGACGAGGACGCGCTCGATCTGATCGACGAACTGATGCGGCACGCAACGCAGAAGAAATACGAATACCGCCATCAATGGCGCCACGGCGACTGGGTGCTGTGGGACAACCGCAGCGTCATGCACCAGGCCAATCCGGACTACGACATGAACGAGCGGCGCTATCTGTACCGGCTGATGCTCAAGGGCGAAGTGCCGGCGTGAGGCTCATTATCCTCATCCTGAGGCGCTCGGCGCGTCGCGCCGAGCCTCGAAGGATGAGGCCGCAGCGCCTCGGCCTGCATCCTTCGAGGGCCGCTTCGCGGCCGCCTCAGGATGAGGTCAACAATAAGCGCCCTCGTACTACGGACCCTACGCCTGCGCCGCCGGCGCTGCTTGCACGCGCTTGAGACTGCGTTCGACGCTGAGCCCGAACCACGGACGCAGATAGGTGCCGAGGATGCTGCCGGCGAAGGCGGCGGCGAGCCAGACCCAGCCGTGCAGGCTGGATGAGGAAATGCCGCTGAAATAGGCGCCGATGTTGCAGCCGTAGGCGAGACGCGCGCCGTAGCCGAGCATGAAGCCGCCGAGGATCGCAGCAACGAGCGAGCGACCCTCGACCTTCCAGCCCGGATCGAATTTGCCGGCAAGCCCCGAGGCCAACAGCGCGCCCAAGATGATGCCGAAATCCATCACCGAGGTGATGTCGGCGAACACGCTGTCGTGCAGCGCCTTGGCGCGCGCGGCGCCCTGCCAATAGCCCCACGAGGCGACGTCGACGCCGAGCGCGGCAAAGATCTTCGAGCCCCACAGCGCGAATGCCGAGGTGATGCCCCACGGCCGGCCGGCGAGATAGAGCGTGGCGAAATTGCCGAGCGCCAGCGCAATGGCGCCGGCGACGAGCGGCCATGGGCCGTGCAGGAGGCGCGTCCAGCCGCGCCGGTCGGTATCGACGCCGCCCCGCAGCTTGCCGTGCCGGCGCCGCTCGACCCACGTGGTGAAAGCGGCGATCGCGGCAAATCCGGCGAGGCTCACTGCCAGCGCCGGCGCCCAGCCCCACGACGCGATCAGCGACACCTTGCCGATATTGGGCTTGGCCGACCACCACGGCAAATGCCAGGCGCCGAACGCCGAGCCGATGATGAAGAACGCCAAGGTCACCAGCATGCGGGTGTTGCCGCCGCCGACCGTATAGAGCGTGCCCGACGCGCAGCCGCCGCCAAGCTGCATGCCAAGCCCGAACAGAAACGCGCCGACCAGGAGCGAAACGCCGACCGCGCCGTATTCGCCGTGCACCGGCTGGCCGAACAGCGTGCCGTGGCCGAGCGCGGGGAAGAACAGGATGGCGGCGGCCGCCAGCATCAGCATCTGCGCACGCAAGCCGGCGCCGCGACCGTTGGCGATGAACACGCGCCACGCCGAGGTGAAGCCGAACAGCGCGTGATAGAGCGCCACGCCGAGCGCACCGCCGACGAGGAACAGCGCGCCTTGCCGCCACGAATAAGCCTCGGCCAAGGCCAGCGCGCCGGCGGCAAGAACGGCGGATGCCGCGAGCACCACCGGCGAATTGATCGGCGGCGCAGCGCCGCGCTCGCTCGCCAATAGCCGGGCGTCAACGGAAAGGTCGGTCATGATTTTGGACTTCCACTGAATTCCACAAGCGGGACAGCAAGATAGGTCCCGCCTGACGGGGTTCCAAGCCGCGCTTGTTCCGTTGTTGCTGGCGGCGCAGGCGAAATATTCTTTTCCGCAGCGCCGCGGGAGAAATATGTTCCGCGCAGGTTATGCGTCGTGGTTAGGCCGCCCGCCGCCGCTCCAGCGGGACGAGCGCCAGCCGCAACAGTTCGGCGCCGCGCAACACTTCGAGCGTCAGCTCGCGGCCGATTGTGTCGCCGGTCAGCGTGCGCACGAGGTCGTCGGCGCCGGAAATGGTGGCGCCGTCGAGCCGCACGA
>JASHPU010000198.1 GCA_030037885.1 Xanthobacteraceae bacterium
GCGGTAGAATAACTCCGCCGCACCGCTTGCAACCCCTTCTCCCCGCCTGCGGGGAGAAGGTCGGGATGAGGGGGCCTCGACGCATGCGTGGCGCAAACGCAACGAAAACCAGTTTGGCTGGACAATTGCGGCGAAACTCAACCCCTGCCCCCACCTGCGCTCGCGCTCGCTCGGCGGATTCAAATTCGTGCGTCAGCAGCCAATCGGGCGGTCCATTGTCGATTTTGTTTGCAGAGAGAAACGGCTCGTTGTCGAAGTGGATGGCGGACAACACGCCGAGAGCAGGCGCGACGCCATCCGATCGTTGGCTCCTCGAACATCGCTACCGCATCCTGCGTTTCTGGAATAACGAAGTGCTGGAAAATATTGCAGGCGTTTGGGAGACAATCTTCGCCGCAGCGTCGACGGCGGCGCCCCCTCATCCCGACCTTCTCCCCGCGTGCGGGGAGAAGGAGCCGCCAAGCCGCATCGCTGAATAAAAATTCTGGTCATCGATGGCGATGAAGCCGACACGCCTCGTCGGTCTGAGGCGAAGCCTCGCTAGTGCAATCCGGCACTCTTGATGCAGGGCGCGAGCAGCTTGCCGAACCGCGCCTTGTAATCCTCGCTCACCTTGTGGTGCTCTTTGGTGTAGGCGATGTCGGCGGGCGTAATGGCATCGGCTTGGGCGTTCGCAACGCACGTGCAAAAGTCCTTTATCGTCTTGCGCGCCAAATCCGGATAGTCCTTATGGGTCTTCCTGGAACAGGACCTGTGCACGCGCTTGATGAACTCGTCGCGGACCGAGCCCTTCAGCTCGGCGTCGGGCGCTTCGACTTCCGGCGCTTCGGCTGACGCCCGCTCCGGAGCCGGCGCCGCGGCCACATGCCCGGTCTCGGTACACACGATGTAGACCGTGAACGGCCGCGCGATTTCCCCAACGTCCGCCGGCGCCAGCCGGGCGGTGGACTTCCCGGTCTTGTAGGTTACCAGCTTGCTGTCCAGGAACTCGCGCGCGAGCTGAGCCTTCAGGGCGAAATTGACGTTCTGCGGAATGTCGCCGATGGCGCGAGCGACGCGAACCGCATTGAGCTTCGCCGTCACGATGCCGACCAGATAGCCGCTGCTATCAAGCAGCGGTCCGCCGCTATTGCCGGGCTGCACGGGGGCGCTGATCTGGATGTAGCGCGTGTCGTCGCCAAGGCCGGCGAGCGCGCTGACGTTGCCGACGGTCAGGTTCGGCCCGGTCGCCAACACGCCGGACAGCGGATAACCCAGCACCACGATCGAATCGCCGGGACGAAGCGGCGGCTCGTCGCGGAACACCGCAACGCGTGCCGGGTCGAATTTCCGCCTGATCCGCAGCAAGGCCAGATCGTTCTGCTGATCGCGCGCGACCAACTCAGCCGAATCCGAGCTGCCGTCCGCAAAGGTCAGCTTGATGCTGCTGCACGCTTCGACGACATGCGCGTTGGTGAGAACCTCGCCGCCGGCTGCAACCGCGATGCCCGAGCCCGTGGCGATTTGCGGCGCCTGCGCGGCGGCCGCGCCGCTTGCAAACATCGCGGCCGATACAACAAGCGCTGTTGCGGCGCTTCGCATGACCGTGCCCCCATATCCGTCGGCGCATGGCGCCGTTGCATCCACGACGCCTATCCAGACTAGACCATCTCCCGACGGTGCTGAATCGTCATTGCGAGCGACCCGCGCCTCGCAATGACGCCGCTGATGCAGTCCGATCGGGAAATACTCTAGACCATCAGCAAAATCAGGTCCACTGCCGCCGATGTCTGATAGTTTTTGGCTCAGTTTCGACATTATCGAGGATAATGACCGGCTATCAGGCAGGGCTTGAGCGCTGGGCGCGTTTGGATCGCAGCGGGTGGGATGAGCAACGTCGACAAATTTGCCGGGGCGGCGCGTCCCATGCTGGCCGCAATAGCTGCCATCGGCGAACGGCTCGCGCCCGCATGGCGCAAACGCCGCCGAGCCGCCCGGTTGCCTGTCTACGCCGCCATGCTGATGTGGACCGCAATCATCTTTCTCTGTGCCTATGTCGGCGTTGCGGGCGTGCTGTACGTGACGCAGCGCTCGCTGATGTATTTTCCGGAAACCGTCCACACCACGCCGGCGCAGGCCGGATTGCCGGAGGCCGCGGAGGTGCCGCTCGTCGCCGCCGACGGCGTGCACGTCATCGCTTGGTACGTGGCGCCGAAGGACCAAAAACCCCTCATCCTTTACTTTCACGGCAATGGCGGCGCGTTGCGTTACCGCGTCGAGCGCTTCAAGAAGCTGATCGGCGACGGCATCGGCCTCCTTGCCCTGGAATATCGTGGCTATGGCGGCAATCCGGGCAGCCCGACCGAACGCGGCCTGATTGCCGATGCCGATGCCGCCTACGCGTTTGCCGCCGCGCACTATCCGGTGCAGGAGATCGTGGTGTGGGGCGAGTCGCTCGGCAGCGGCGTCGCGGTGGCGCTGGCGGCGGAAAAGCCGGTCGGCCGCGTCATTCTGGAAGCGCCGTTCACCTCGGCGGCCGCGGTCGCGGCGCTGCATTACTGGTACGTGCCGGTGCGGCTGTTGATGAAGGATCAATTCCGCTCCGACGCGCGCATCGCCAAGGTGAAAGCGCCGCTCCTCATCCTGCACGGCGTTCACGATCAGGTCGTGCCTTACGCGATGGGCGAGCGCTTGTTCGAGCTCGCCAACCGGCCCAAGCACATCGTGCGTTTCCTCGACGGCGGCCACGAGGATCTCGACGCCAACGGCGCCCTGCACGCGGTCGCCCGTTTCCTGGCGGGGGATTTGGATTAAGTCATTCCGGGGCGCGCCGGCGGCGCGAACCCGGAATCCATACTCACAACAAGTGCAGGACGTGCTTAGCCGTGATGATGGATTCCGGACTTGGCGCTACGCGCCAATCCGGAATGACGCGCGCCCTATTGCGGCACGGTCATCAGCTCGATCACGTGGCCGTTTAAGTCGCGGAAATAGACGCCGCGGCCGCCGCCCCAGTCGTTGAGCTTGCCGTCTTCCAGGCTCCACGGCGCGCTGCCGAACGGCATCGCGGCCTTTTTGATGCGGCCGAAGATGGCGTCGAACTCGCGGTTGCTGACGTGGAAGGCGTAATGGTGGCTCTCGAAATTGCTGTCGTCGTCGAACAACAGCGTCAGCGTCTTGTTGACCCGCACCGGCGCGAAGTAGCCGGTGCGGCCGCGCTTGAGCCCGAACAGATCGGCAAAAAATTTCGCCGCCGCGGCCTTGTCGCGGGCCGGGACGATGGCGTGGTTGAGAACGATGGTCATGGCTCGTTTCCTCGAAACGGTTTCCTCAAAACGTCTGATAAGCCTGACCGACCCGGCCGCCGACGCGGGCAAAACCGGCGACGGCGGGCGGGTATTTTTCGTCGAGATTGAGCGCCTTGGCGTATGATCCCGCGGCCTTGTCCTTTTGGCCGAGGCGCTCGTAGGCCAGGCCGCGGCTCGCCCACGCCTTCTTGTCGCCGGGATCGTTCTGCACCGCCTGGTCGAGATCGCTCGCCGCGGCGCTGTTGTTGTTGAGCGCCAGATACGACAGCGCGCGCGCCACGTACGGCTCGCCGCGCTGCGGAGCGAGCCCGATCGCGGTGGAGAAATCGTCGACGGCGAACTGGTGCTGGCGCTGCTTCTGATAGAGCAGGCCGCGGTTGTAGTAGGCCTCGGCGTCATCGGGGCGCAGCGCAATCGCCTTGTTGAAATCGGCCAGCGCCGGGGCGCTGCGGCCCTGCTGGCTATAGACCACGCCGCGGCCGAGATAAGCCGGCGCATAGTTGGCGTCGATCGAGAGTGCCTTGTTGTAGTCGGCGAGCGCCGCATCGAGCTTGTTGACGCGGCGCTCGACCAGGCCGCGGTTGGCGTAGGCTTGGCCGTAATTCGGGTCGAGACCGACCGCCTTGTCGAAATCAGCGAGCGCCTGCTCGTCCATGCCGGCTTCGCCATAGGCCGAGCCGCGCATGTTGTAGGCCTGCGGATCGTCGGGGTGCTGCTTGATGACGTCGCTGAGCGAAGCAAGGTTGGTCTGCGAAGGTGCGTAAAGCGCCTCGCTGTCCTTCGTCGACATCGCGGTATTGCCCAGCGAGGCGCAGCCGCCCAGCGCCGCAAGCATGAGCACGGCGCCGACAATGGGGCGCACCGCGCGCGCGACGTCTGCCACGCCGGACCAAGGGGCGAGCGCCGGTTTCGGCATCAGCTGCCTCGTAGCGCCGCTCCGCCGCTCAAAAGCCGGCGCCAAAATACGGCGCGGGCCGGGTCAGCCCGCGCGCTACACAGTCGAACGGCCTTCAGCCAAAACGGGGCGTGCGCGGCGGGCCGCCTCGGCCGGCGGCCGGATTGGCCGGCTTGGCCTTCATCGGCAGCAACCCCTCGCGCTGCAAGCGCTTGCGCGCGAGCTTGCGAGCCCGGCGGATCGCCTCCGCCCGTTCCCGCGCCTTCCGTTCCGAGGGTTTTTCGTAATGACCGCGAAGCTTCATCTCGCGGAAGATGCCCTCGCGCTGCATCTTCTTCTTGAGCGCCTTGAGGGCCTGATCGACGTTATTGTCACGGACGAGAACCTGCACGCGTGCTCCTCTTGCAGTGGGTTCATGAATGCTGTGGGTTCATGAATAGGGTGGCGGCCAGGGCGATCGCCTGCGCCGCCTTGTCGCGGCATCTAGCAGAACAGGCTTATAAAGTCCACAAGCCGCGCGGGTTCCCGCGCTCGTCGTCATTCCGGAAACCGCGCCAAGCGCGGTTGTCCGGAATCCATAATCCCAGCGCTGCCGCCATCATCTCTACGTTCGGGGTTATGGATTCCGGGCTCCTCGCTACGCTCGGCCCCGGAATGACGAAGGTTCACTCGGCAAAGACCCGCGTCACATGCCCCATCTTGCGGCCGGGGCGCACCGCCGCCTTGCCGTAGAGATGCACGCAGGCGCCCGGGACGGACAGCCAGCGCCGATAATCCGCCACTTCGTCGCCGATCAGGTTGATCATTTCCACGCGGCCGTGACGGATCGGCTTGCCCAGCGGCCAGCCGGCCACCGCCCTGACATGCTGCTCGAATTGCGACACCGACGCGCCGTCGAGCGTCCAATGGCCGGAATTGTGCACCCGCGGCGCGATTTCGTTGACCAGAAGCTCGCCGCCGCGCAGCACGAACAGCTCCACCGCCAGCACGCCCACATAGCCGAACTTTTGCGCGATCGCCTCGGCGATGCGGCGCGCTTCCTGCGCCGCGGCCTTGGACAACGCTGCCGGCACACGCGACACCTTCAAGATGTGATCGCGATGCTCGTTCTCGGTGACGTCAAAGCATTCGATGCTGCCATCCATGCCGCGCGCCGCGACCACCGACACCTCGCGCTCGAACGGCACATAGGCTTCCAGAATGCACGGCTGCCCGCCGACTTCGCGCCAGGCGGCTGCCGGATCGGTGCCGTTGCGGATGGTCGCCTGGCCCTTGCCGTCATAGCCATAGCGCCGCGTCTTGAGCACGGCAGGACGGCCGATATGGGCGAGCGCCGCCACAAGCTCGGCCGGCTGCCCGACCGCAGCAAACGCAGCGGTGCCGATGCCGAGCCCGCCGACAAAGGTCTTTTCAGCAAGCCGGTCCTGGGTGGTCGCCAGGATTTTCGGGTCGGGCAGCACCGGCACCCGGGCGGCGAGAAACGTCGCCGTCTCCGCCGGCACGTTCTCGAATTCATAGGTCACCACGTCGACGTCGGCGGCGAAACGGTCGAGCGCTTCGGTGTCGTTGTAGTCCGCGCAGGTGACCCGATGCACCACGTCGAAAGCCGGCGAATCCGGGCTCGGCGCCAAGACGTGGCACTTGAGCCCGAGCCGCGCTGCGGCGAGCGCCAGCATGCGGCCGAGCTGGCCGCCGCCCAAAATGCCGATCGTGGCGTGCGACTCGAGCGCAGCGCCGTTCACGCCTTCAAATCCTTCGGCTCGTCGGCGACGGCCTCGGTCTGGCGCGCCCGCCAGGCCTCGAGCCGATGGCTCAGGGCGGGGTCGCTCAGCGCCAGCACGCTCGCCGCCAGCAGCGCGGCATTGATCGCGCCGGCGTGGCCGATCGCGAGCGTGCCGACCGGAATGCCGGGCGGCATCTGCACGATGGAATAGAGCGAATCGAGCCCGGCCAACGCCTTCGACTCCACCGGCACGCCGAACACCGGCAAGCTGGTCAGCGCCGCCGTCATCCCCGGCAGGTGCGCGGCCCCGCCGGCGCCGGCGATGATCACCTGAAAGCCGGCCGCCTTGGCGCCCTTGGCGAAGGCATAGAGCCGCTCCGGGGTACGGTGCGCCGAGACGATGCGCGTCGCATAGGGAACGCCCAGCGCGTCCAGCGTTTCGGCGGCATGCTTCATGGTTTGCCAGTCGGACTGGCTGCCCATGATGATGGCGACAGATTTGGCTCCCAGCGGCGCCACGGCAAAATTCCCTGCCCGAAGGAAGCGGCGAATTATAGGGCTACGCGTTAATGTGGCAAGGCAGCTATGATGCGCTGCCTGACGATCAGAGGTTGGTGTCCATGCATATGAGCCAACTGCATTATCTGCCGCTGACACCCGGATATTTCGTCATCCTGGCCGGGTTTTTCCTGATCGTCGTGCTGCTGCTGGCGACGCTGCGTTACGCCTATCTGAGCCTCGGTGTCAGCTCGGGCACCGCGCTCCTGCTGTTACTCGCGTCGCTGGTCGGCAGCTATTTCAACATCCCGGTGGCCCAATTGCCGCCGGAGCATGTCGTTTCCAACGAGGTGCGGGAGTATTTCGGCATGTACTACGTCGTCCCGCGCGTCACCGATTGGGGCGGCACGGTCATCGCGGTGAACGTCGGCGGCGCGGTGATCCCGACGCTGATGTCGATCTATTTGTTGATCGCGCACCGCCTGTGGCTGCGCGGCGCCATCGCCACCGCGATCGCGGCGGTTGTGTTGCACGTGCTCGCCAACCCGGTGCGCGGCGTCGGCATCGCCATCCCGATTTTCTGGCCGGCCGTCATCACCGCCATCGTCTCGTTCGTCTTGGCGCCCTACGATGCGGCGCCGCTCGCCTATATCGCCGGCAGCATGGGCACGCTGATCGGCGCCGACCTGACCAATCTGTCCCGGGTGCGCGGTCTCGGCGCGCCGGTCGCCTCGATCGGCGGTGCCGGCACGTTCGACGGCATCTTTCTCACCGGCATTCTCGCCGTGCTCTTGGCGAGCCTCTACCATCCGCGGCGCCACGCCATGCAGTCGCCGTGACGGCCGGCTTGCCCGGGCGCGTCCGCGGATTTCGCCGCGCTGCCGTTCGGGCTACAATTGCGATGTCCGCGTTTTGAGCCGATCCGCAATGGCCAACCAACCCACTGCCGACCGATCCACTGCCGACCAACCCATTGCTACGCCGGTGCCCGCCAAGGACCCGCGCGCCATTACCGCCTATCACGCCCACGTCTATTACGATCCGGCCAAAACCCGTGGCCGCGCCGAGCGGCTGCGCCAGCGTGTCGCCGAACAATTTCCCCAGGCAAAGCTTGGCCGCTGGCACGACGAACGGGTCGGGCCGCATCCGCAAGCGATGTATCAGATCGCGTTCGCGCCCGAGATGCTGGCCGAATTCGTGCCCTGGCTGATGCTCAACCGCGATGGGCTCACCGTGCTGCTGCATCCGGAAACCGGCGACAATTACACCGACCACAGCGCTCATGCGGCCTGGTTCGGCAGTGTCCTGCCGCTGCGGCTCAATGTCTTTCAGCGCAAGTAAGCTTTTCGGAACCGCGGCGCAGCGCTCCCGTTTAGCCTGCAGGAGCCAAACGGGCACCTCTGCCATGCCAAGCCACGACGAGTTCGATCGGCGCAACGACAGGCGTTTGCTGACACCACTGCTGCTCATGGCGCTGATCATCGTTGCCGCGGTCCTGATCTATACCTATTCCGGCCATGCCTTCGCCGTGAGCGGCGGGATAGCCGGCTGACCTCAGGGGCCGTCTTCGACGTCGGTTTCGGGCCGGTCGCGGCCGGGGGCAAGCTCGGTGTGCCAGCGGCCCTTTTCGTCCTCGTACTCGATGGTTTCGGTCTGCCCGGGCACACGCTGCTCGCCGGCGGCACGGCGCGCCGCCTGCAGCGCCTGCGCATGGCTGGGAAAGCTTTCGGAAAACACGCCGTCGACCGTGTAGGCCCAGCCGTCTTCGTGCCGCACGACTCTGTAAGTGACGTGGCTCATCGGATCACCTCGTCGGAGCATCTCTGATCGCACTTGGCAAATTAGTACTTGGCAAATTTAATACTTGGCAAATTCAGTACTTGGCAGATTTAGTGTTTGCGGCGACCAAAGCGAGGGGCCGCCGCCGTCACCGCGCCTGGCCGTCGTTGAACTTGCGTTCGAGGATATTGCCGAGCGTGGCGTAGAAAAAGCCGTTGAGGCGGCCGACCGGATTGAGCTTGCGCATGTCGATGTAGCCGTCGGTCATGCAGCGCGGATCGACGTGCATGAACACCACTTCGCCGATCACCAGCGGGTGCCGGTTCGGCCCAAGCTCGATGACCTGATGCAGCTTGCACTCGAACTGGATCGGCACCTCCGCAACGCGCGGCGGCTTGATCTTGACGCACGGGATCGGGGTTAAGCCCGTCTTGTCGAACTCGGAATCGCCTTCCGGAAAGCCGTTGGCGGAATCGACCATTTCCTTCCACACCGGTTCGGTGACGATGTTGAAGCAGAACTCGCCGGTCTGCCGCACGTTCTTCAGCGTGTGCTTCTCGCTGCCGTCGGGATTGCGCGCGATGGTGAGTGAGATCATCGGCGGCACGACGCAGACCACGGTGAAGAAGCTGAACGGCGCCAAATTGGTGCGGCCATTGCCGTCCACGGTCGACGCCCAGCCGATCGGCCGCGGCACTACCGAGCCGACCAGCATGCGATAGACGTGCCGCCGCTCCGCCTGCGCCGGGTCGATTTCGAGGTAGTCGGCCGTCATGAGATCAACCATCCGGAAGCCCCTTTGCGGCACAAGCGTTGCGCAAATCCGCGATGAACGTCAATATCGCGGCGGACCGGACGCGAAAGCCCGCTGCGCTGCCGTTCGAAGTCGAGCGCCGGGGGCGTAAAATTCGGCGCTGAAGCACGCGGGCCCGATCTCAAAGCGCCGGCGGACCGGGACGCCTTTCGCCGGGTTCGAAGCAGCCTTGCTCGAGCATTCGACCCAGCATGACGCGGCCGCCGATTATTATCCGCAGCACGCCGCATGGAACGCACCGCCGTGGCCGGCCACGCACCGTACTGACAGATCTATTTACGCCTCTATTTACGCCGCGTTTATTCGACGCGGTCGGATAGCAAACAAACGCATGTTCTGAATGCTTTGCTGGAACTTGGCATGCTTTGTTGAAATTTCGCTCGGTCTGGTGCCCTCCCCTGTTACCGCGCGTAGCCGCTTCGCAAGCGCACCATTATGTGAGCGAACGAAAACGCCGCGGCGCGGGTTTTCGAACAGGAGACACCAAGGAGGCAGGTTCTCAAACAGGAGAGACAAGGAGACTGAACCATGACGGCGAAGAAACTCATCGCGGCTGCCGCCTTGCTTGTTGGCGTCACGCTGGCGACGGCGACCGCCTCGTTCGCTCAATATTATGGCGGACCATATGGCGGACTATACGACTATAGCGGCGGCGGGCTGTACGACTACGGGGCCGGCCAAGGCGGCTATCCCGCCTCCCCGCCGTACTGGCTGAGAGGCGGCCCCGGCCCGCGCGTTGGTGGCGGCAGCGGCATGGGTATCGGCGCGCAGCGCTAGTTCCAGCTCGCTCCACTGAAGTCAAACGAAGCCCGGCGCAGCCCGCCGGGTTTCTTTGTTCCCTGTCGTAGCCCGAGCGCGGCGGACCTGGTCCGCGCGTTCGGGTCGGCAGCGGCGCCGGCGTCGGCGTTGAATCCGGATCGAGGTAGGCGGCGTCTTTTGCAAGGTCCAAACAAAAGCCCGGTCGCATAGGCCGGGCTTCTTTCTGTCTTAAGCGTTGCGGCTGCGGTCAACTTACCGGGTGGTGCCGCACGTGCCGGTAGGTATGCCGGCGCCAGTGGCGATGATGCCGGTAAACCCGCCGCCCCTGCACCGGATAGGAGGCGTAAGTCGGCGGAATGCCGAGCAGTCCCTGGACGCCGCCGACGACGCCGCCGACCGCGCCGCCGACCACGGCGCCGACCGGCCCAGCGGCTTGTCCGCCCGCCTGCGCGCCATGCGCTATGCCGCCCGGAATACCCTGCGCCTGCGCCGCCAGCGGACAGGCCAGCGCGGCCATCACCGCGCCCGCAAATACGATGTGAAGCTTCACGCTACGACCCCTCTCCTTCGTGTCTGGGATGCAGGGCCTGTCGCCAAAAATCGCGGCATTTGCGCGGCGAGAGCATGGCAGCAAAGGATTAGCGCTGAAGTGAGACAAATCGACCACACCACCCATCACAGCCAGAACCCGACGGCGCGCTTGCGGCCGTCGAGCGGTCTCTGATCGCTTCAGCTCAAAAGCATCAGCCGCCGCCGAGGCCGCGGAGCTTCCAATTGCCGAGCAACTCCTCGGCCTGTTCGATCGTGAGGCGCTCGTGCCGAACCGGCTTCGATACGTCGGCGGTGCGGACGAGCGTAAAGCGCCCGCCGCTGCACTCGATATTGAACAGGAGGCCGTCGGCGAGCGCGTAGAGATGCGCTGCGCGCTTGCTAAGCTTTTGTTTCGGGGGCGGCATCGGCGGGGGACCCATGTTCGCGGCTGGCAGCTTCGGCCGCCGGTTCAGCCGCGCCGGCTTCTGGCGGCGCCGCTTCTGACTGGCGCGAAGGAGAATTCTGCATCGCGCAGGCCCGGCACGCCGCGACTGAATCAAACGTGGCGAAGGCAACCACGGCTTTGCGCAACGCGCGGAGCGGCATACTTGGCTCCATGGCGCTGAGAGGGCATTCTCCCAACGCCTCGCTTTATGTGCCGGTTCCCGCGACCAATTTTCCGCCCTGTTCCTTGGGCAATTTCCTTGGCAATTTCCTTGGCAATGTCGGCCAACTCACCATCGCCAGCGACGCAGCGACCGCAAACCATCGCCGTCATCGGGCTCGGCAGCATCGGCGGCGTTGCCGCCGGCTGCCTTGCCGCGGCCGGTCGGCACCGCGTGATCGCCTGCGTTCGCCGGCCGATCGAAAAACTCGTGCTCGACCAGCCAGGCGGAACCGTGGAATTGAAGCTGACGGCGGTCACGGATGCGGCCGAGGTCGAAGAGCCGGCGGACTGGGTGCTGTTGTGCACCAAGACGCACCAGACGCAATCGGCGGCGCCCTGGCTGGCGCGCCTGTGCGCACCCGAAACCCGCGTCGCGGTGCTGCAGAACGGCATCGGTCACGTCGAGCGCGTCGCGCCACTGGCCGATGGCGCCAAGGTCGTGCCCATCATCGTCTATTACAATGGCGAGCGGCTCGCGCCGGATCGGGTGCGGCTGCGCCAGGGCAGCGATCAGGACATGGCGGTGGCGGACGACGCCGACGGCCGCGCTTTCGCGCGGCTGTTCGCCGGCACGGCGCTGCGCGTGCAATTGTGCGCCGACTTCGCGACGCTGATCTGGCGCAAGCTCTTGATCAACGCCGTTGCCAATCCGATCACCGCGCTGACATTGCAGCGGCAGGCGGTGCTGCGGCGTGCCGACATTGAGGACCTCTGTCTCGCCATTCTGGCCGAAGCCGTCGCGGTGGGGCGCGCCGAAGGGGTGCGGCTCGCCGACGACGAGCCGCAGCGCGCGCTCGCGACCTTGTTCACCTTCTCGGGCGAGCTCGGGACCTCGATGTATTTCGACCGCCTCGCCGGCCGCCAGCTTGAAGTCGACGCGCTCAATGGTGCCATCGTCGCGGCCGGCGCGCGCCACGGCATCGCCACGCCGCTCAACCGCGCGCTGCTCGTGCTGTTGCGCGCGGTCAGCGATGCGGCGGCGAGCGGCGGCTGAGGCGGCTTATTTCCAACCGGCTGCCTTGTCGCAACGTCCATAAATGAGGTGCGATCGAAGCGCGCCTTTGCTACAATGGCGCCATGAGCCGACGACCGACCGATCCGCGCAGCGGCGATGCACGAGCCGCGGCCGAACGCGCGTTCAAGGCGGTGACCGCACCGAAGCCCGCGGCGGCGGCGCCGAAGCCGCCAACCCTGCCCGGCGCCAAGGAAACGGTGTCGCTGCGCATCGACCGCGACGTGCTCGACGTCTTTCAGGCCGACGGTCCCGGCTGGCAGGACCGCATCAACGCGGCGCTGCGCAAGGCGGCGGGATTATAGCGGCGCAAGGCCAGCTCGATCTCGCCCGTCGCGCCCACAGCGCCGCATCCAGACTGTTTCAGCCGTGGATTTTAGTATCGCCGCCGTGCGGGCGGCGGAACCAACCGAGCGGCCTGCGGTTAGCTCCACGCCCAAGGAGGCGGCCATGTCATTGCTGAAATGGGCTCTGATATTCTTTCTGATTTCCATCGTCGCGGCGATTTTCGGCTTCGGCGGCATTTCCGCCGCGGCCGCCGACGTCGCCCGCATCCTGTTCTTCATCTTCGTGGTGATTTTCGTGGTTCTGCTCGTGCTCGGATTGGTGCTGGCGCGAAGGGTGTGAACGATCGCATCCTTCCCCACGCAAGTGGGGAAGGGGCACCATCCGTAGCAAGCGAAGCGAGCGGAGGATGGTGGAAGGGGCGCGGGACTCAACGAAACTCTTGCGAGGAAAGTGAAGCGGCGAGGCCGGCGCCCCTTCCACCATCTTGCTTCGCAAGATGGTCCCCCCTCCCCCGCTTCGCGGGGGAGGATTTTTACTCCGCCGCCAGCGCGCTGTCCTTGAGCGGCAGCCCGAGCCGTTGCCAGACGTCGACCAGAGCCTCGGCGAGCGCGTCGATCAGCGCATCGTCGTGGTACGGGCTCGGCGTGATGCGCAGCCGCTCGGTGCCGCGCGGCACGGTCGGATAATTGATCGGCTGGATGTAAATGCCGTGCTCGGCGAGAAGCAGGTCGCTCGCCGCTTTGCAGCGTTGCGGATCGCCGACAAAAACCGGCACGATATGGGTCGGGCTCGTCATCACCGGCAGCCGCGCCGCGGCGAGCACCGCCTTGGTGCGCGCGGCGCGTTCCTGATGGCGCTCGCGCTCCCAGGTCGACGTTTTCAGATGCCGGATCGCCGCAGTGGCGCCGGCGCAGACCGCCGGCGGCAGCGCCGTGGTGAAGATGAAGCCCGGCGCATACGAGCGCACCGCGTCGATCAAAGCCGCCGCGCCCGCGATGTAGCCGCCGAGGCAGCCGAACGCCTTGGCCAGCGTCGCTTCGATCACGTCGACGCGGCCCATGG
>JASHPU010000023.1 GCA_030037885.1 Xanthobacteraceae bacterium
TTCGGAAACTCGCCCGGCCGGCCACGACGCCGGTCTGCCAGGAGCTGGCTGCCCGGGGCGCGGATCGGTTGTCCGCGACCATGAAGCGCGAGACCGGACTGAGCCGAAGCCGCGAGGCTTTGGCAAGAGCCGCGACGGAGCGCCGAAAGGCGAGCGCGCCCCGCACAGCGGATGACCGCGGTAACGCGACTCATCCGTGGCGCGCGCCGTACCGGCCGCGGGTTCGGGTGCTCTCATCCGAAGCGCCGGTGCGGTCTCTGACTACGCGCCTGTCGGCGCTCCGCCTCCCCTTATTTTATTTGGAGGCAGCTTTCGTGCAGTGGCTTGGCCAAGCTCGGGCGCAGAAAGCGCGTCGCGAGAATGCCCCTCCGCGTCGTCATTGCCGGGCGTGGGATTCCCGCCGTGCTTGCGCGGCGGGGTGCCCCCTGACCCGGCAATCCATGCAGAGCTGTAGATTCTGGAATTCGCCTTTGTGTCGTTCTTCCGTCTCATCAGCATGGACCACCGGGTCAAGCCCGGTGGTGACGATGAGGATAGGGATGGGCGTTGTGAGGATGATTTCCTACGTCGTCATTGCCGGGCGTGGGGTCCCCGCCGTGCTTGCGCGGCGGGGTGCCCCCTGACCCGGCAATCCATGGCAGGGCGCCGCTTCTGACAATTTTTCGCGGGTTTACTTGCGTCGATTCAGCATGGACCGCCGGGTCAAGCCCGGCGGTGACGAGGTGAGAGGACGCAAACATTGCCATCGGAGGAAACAATAGCGCCATGCCGCATGCGAAGAAACCGAAAGCGCCGCGGGACTATCTCGGCCGTTTGAGTGTATGGTTCGCCGCCGCAAAGCCACCAGCGTGGGCGTGAGAAGCCGTCAATGTTCAAGCGGATCCTGATTGCCAATCGTGGCGAGATCGCCTGCCGGATCATCAAGACCGCACGCCGGATGGGCATCGCGACCGTCGCAATTTTCTCCGAAGCCGACCGCGATGCGTTGCACGTCGAAATGGCCGACGAGGCGGTGGCGATCGGGCCGCCGCCGGCGGCGCAGAGCTATCTCGTCATCGAGCGGATCGTCGCGGCCTGCAAGGCCAGCGGCGCCGAGGCGGTGCATCCCGGCTACGGTTTTCTGTCCGAGCGCGCCGCGTTTGCCGAGGCGCTCGCCAAAGCCGGCATCGTATTCATCGGACCAAATCCTAAAGCGATCGCCGCCATGGGCGACAAGATCGAGTCGAAGAAGGCCGCGGCGCGCGCCAGTGTCTCGACGGTGCCAGGCCATCTCGGCGTGATCGCGGATGCCGAGCAGGCGCTCACCATCGCCGAACAGATCGGCTATCCGGTCATGATCAAGGCGTCGGCCGGCGGCGGCGGCAAGGGCATGCGCATTGCCGCCGGCAAGGCCGAGGTGATCGAGGGTTTCGACCGCGCCCGCTCCGAGGCGCGATCGAGCTTCGGCGACGACCGCGTCTTCATCGAGAAATTCATCACCGATCCGCGCCACGTCGAAATTCAGGTGTTGGGCGACAAGCACGGCAACGTCATCCATCTCGGCGAGCGCGAATGCTCGATCCAGCGCCGCAACCAGAAAGTCATCGAGGAATCGCCAAGCCCGCTCATTGACGCCAAAACGCGCGTAAAAATGGGCGAGCAGGCGGTCGCGCTCGCCAAGGCGGTCGGCTACGACAGTGCCGGCACGGTCGAGTTCGTCGCCGGCCAGGACAAGAGTTTTTATTTTCTGGAAATGAACACGCGGCTCCAGGTGGAGCATCCGGTGACCGAGCTCGTCACCGGCGTCGATCTGGTCGAACAGATGATCCGCATTGCCGCAGGCGAGCCGCTTAAGATCAAACAAAGCGACATAAAACTCTCCGGCTGGGCGATCGAAAGCCGCGTCTATGCCGAAGATCCCTACCGCAACTTTGCGCCTTCGGTCGGCCGGCTCATTCGTTACTGCCCGCCCGTTGAAGGCGGGCGCGACGGCATCACGGTGCGCAACGATACCGGTGTCGTCGAGGGCGGCGAAATCTCGATTTTTTATGATCCGCTGATCGCCAAGCTGGTGACCCATGCAGCAACCCGCGAGCGGGCGATCGATGCCCAGGCCGACGCGCTCGATGCATTCGTGGTCGAGGGCATCCGGCACAATATTCCGTTTCTCGCCGCCGTCATGGCGCACCCGCGCTGGCGCGCCGGCAAGCTGAGCACTGCCTTCATCGCCGAGGAATATCCGCGCGGCTTTGAGCGCATGCCGCCCGGCGAAGGCGTGGCGCGCCGCATCGCCGCCGTGGCCGCCGCCATCGATCATCTTCTTGGCGGGCGCAAGCGCAAAATTTCCGGGCAACTCGACCCGGCGCTCACGCGCGAGCGGCGCCGCGCCATCTGGCTCGGCGCCGAAATGGTCCATGCCGACGTCGAACGCGACGGCGAGGCGCTCGCGGTCGTCTTCGAGGATGGCGCCAGGCACCTGCTGCGCTCGGATTTCAGGCCCGGCATGCCGCTGTGGCAGGGGCGCATCGATGACGCACCCATTGCCATGCGCGTGCGTCCGATTGCGAACGGCTTCGAGCTCGCCTATCGCGGCATCGAGGTGAAAACTTACGTCTACACCGAGCGCGAGGCGCGCTACGCGGCGCTGATGCCGGCGCGGCAATTGTCCGGCATCGACAAGGCGGTCCGCTGCCCGATGCCGGGCCTTATCGTCTCGATCGGCGTCGGCGAGGGCCAGGAGGTCAAGGTCGGCGAAACGCTGGCGGTCGTCGAGGCGATGAAGATGGAAAACGTTCTGCGCGCCGAACGCGACGGCGTCATCGCGAAGATTTGCGTCAAGCCGGGTGCTATCGTGGCTGCCGACGCGGTGATCATGGAGTTTGCATGAGCAGTTGTATTCGTCATTGCGAGGAGGCCCGAAGGGCCCGACGAAGCAATCCAGGAACTGCTGCAACCCGCTCTGGATTGCTTGTGCGCCAGGCAAGCTGGCGTGGTCCAACCGGTGGAAGTCCGGTCCGGGTAAGCCGTAGCGGGCGCCGGGGGGGGGGGGCGCTCAGCAATGAGCGCCCCTACCGCAACCGCTTCGCGCGCAATGACGGGCCAGTGGATCGACCTAAAATCATCATGCTCTAAGCCCGAAGGCGGAAATCGGCGGCAGATTTCCCGACCAGCCGCTACGAATCCTGCGGCGCTCCGGGCCCCAGTTCGGCAAAGAGCGGCCCGAGGAAGGACTCGAATTTGCGCCAGCGCCCAACCGAATCCTTGTAGATCGGCTTTCGCACCTGGCTCGCGCTGGCGGTGCGGACCGCCCGCTTGGCGTGGTGGAAGTCAAGACAGCGGGCATCCCAGGCGAGCCCACAATGGGCAACGATCCGGCGCGCAACGGCTTCCGGATCGCCGATCAATTCTTCGTACTGCACGTCCATGATGCGTCCCGGCGGCAGCACCGCGTGCCAATGCGCCATGAGCGCCTGATAATGCCGGTAATAGCGGCCGAGTTCGGCGAGGTCGTAGGTGTGCGGGTGTGCCTTGGTAAAATGCGTCGCGAAGCAGGAGACGCATGTGTCGGCGGCGTCGCGGACCGCGTGAATGATCGTTGCGTTAGGCAGTGCAAGATGGATGAGCCCGGCAAAGAGGAAGTTGAACGTCATCTTGTCGGTGATGCGCGCTGCCGCCGGCGCCTGCCGGGCGATTCTGTCGACATAGAAAGCGCCCAAGGCGCGGAAATGCGCCGCCGACATTGCCTGTATCATTTCGGGAAAAGGCGGGCGGCCCGGCAAGGCGTTGCGTATGGAGCCCAGAGCTTGATCGAACAGGTCGATTTCGCCGGCGCCGAAGACCTGCGGATGGCTGGCCAATATTTGCTCGATCAGCGTCGTGCCGGAACGCGTCATGCCGATGACGAATACCGGAAGGGCCGAAGGCTCCCCGCAGCCTTGCCGCATCTCTACGACGTTGCGGGTGATCAGCTCGCGCAGACGATCCATCAGACCGAGCGTGGCAACCTCGTCGTAGACAATTTGGCCGCGCGTAAGGGAGTTGGCGCTGAGCAAATGCCGGAACGCTTTCGCCGCCTGGCCGATGTGCTCGTAAGCCTTGGCCAACGCGAAATGCAGATGGATTTGGTCCGCGGTTGAAAGCGCGGAAGGGTGCTCCGCCAAGGCTTCCAGTGCCGTAACAAAGGGGTCGCCGGCGACGAACTGCCGGACCGCGGCAAGATTGTCGTAGTACGCGACGTTGCGCGGCGCGAGAGTGATCGCCCGTTCGAAAGCCGCGCGGGCTTCCGCGAGCCGGCCCCGTGCCTTCATCAGCAGTCCGAGGTTGTTGTGCGCTCCGTCAAATCGAGAATCGGCCTGGATGGCCTGCCGGTATTTCGCCTCGGCCTCGGCGAACCGGCCAAGGTCCGCAAGCGCGAGCCCGCAGTTGCACAGCGCTTCCGGGTTATCGGGTTGCAGCTCTATCGCGCACTCGAATGCGAGGACGGCGGCTTCGGGCTTGCCCAGCGCACCAAGCGCGTGGCCGAAATTGTTGTAGATTTCCGGCAGGTCCGGCCGGCGCGCGAGGATTTGCCCGTAGCGGGCGATCGCCTCGGCAAATCGTCCGGCCCGGTGGTGCGCGAAAGCATCGTTGCAAAGCGCAGCCAGATCGTCCACCGGTCCCGGCGTCGCGCAATGCGCCGGTTCCGGGCTGGATAGCGCAAGCAATGAAATGGCCATAAGTGCTGTGGGGCGCTCACGGTTCGTTAAAGGATCAGGCTGAATAAAGCGTTAATGGGGCAATGGCGCGAAGAGTGGCCGAAGGCGATTTTTCGGTCATTCCCCGCGTCGGCCATCGTCAGCGGCAACGCTCTCATCGGCTTTGGTCCTGACAAATATCGAATCGCCGGCCGAGGTTGCGTTGCGCCCGAAATTGTCGGCAAAGCGCGTATCGACGAGGTAATCGCCAGGATGCGCACGCAAGAAGCCTCGTAACGCCGGCCGCTTGATGTCGCTGTCCTCGACCACCAGGTAATCGCCCGGCGAGAGATATTTGTGAAATTGCTCGAGGACCGCGCCGACGTTCTGATGCGCGTCCTCGACCACCAACCAGGGATGCGGTTCGAAGGCGAAGAGATCAGGGTCGAACAGCCGCTCGGGAACGTGGCAATCGCCTTGGTAGAAACTGACGAGAGGATGCTCCAGCGCCGGCTTCACGCGATCCACCGAGTGGACCCGGCCTGCGACGCCCGCAAAGGCCATATGGTCGGCGAACCAGGCGGCGCTGGCGCCGAGCCCGGACCCGATTTCGAATATCGTGCGCGGGCGTAGTTCGGCGATCAGCGCCGGGTACATGGCGAAATCGAAGACGTTTTTCATCAGCGGCTGGCCGCGCCAGCGCATCAGCGAGGGAGCGCCCTGGCAAGTCAGCAGCACGTCGGCGCTGAACTCGGTGCCGAACCGCGGGTGGTAGTGGATTTGCGACCTTTCCCGCTCGGCGAATGTCACGAAGCGGCCCTGCCGCCAGCGGTCGAGAAACAGCCGCAGCCGCAGCAGGTCCCATTGCAAGTCGCCGTCGGCCTGGGCCTGAGCGGCGCTCTCGCGCACGCTTTCTTCCCACGGGCGGCTCGCATCGAATTCGGTCAGACGGCGAACCACGCGCGCGAACCAGCCGTCGAACACGCTGAGCAGGCCGCCCTGGTCGCGCTCGATCTTCTGCCGCATCGCGCGCGAATAGTCGAGCGCCGCCTTCTTCAGTTCGTCGCCTGCGATCAGGCCGCTTGCCTGCGAGATCAGATCGTGGGGAAGCGGCCTGCCCATTCCATTGCCCGTGCTAATGCCGGCTGCGCAAGCCGGCGGCGATGCGGCGGTTGATGTTGATGAGAGATTTGAGGTACCTCGGTTTAGGCTCGGTCATCAGCGAGAAGGTCTCGCACATGACGAAGGCGCCGAGCGTCTTGAGGTTCTCGCGCAGCCCGGCCGGCAGCCTTTTGTCATCGCGGATCGCGGAATCGACGAACACCGTCCAAAGGCGGCGATTATATAGCAGTGCGTCTCTGAGCCCGTTGGGTTTATCCGTCCACGAATCGTGCACCGCCTGCAGTTTCGCGGCGGCTTGCAGCAGCAGACCGGCCTCGAGTTCGCGCGGCGCGGCGATCTCCTTAGCGGTTTTCGCATAGGCTTTACTCGCGTAGTTCACAGCAGCGGGCTCCCTTTTTGTAGACCGGCCGGCGGCGAATTGGCTTAAAGACCTTGTACATTCCGCCTGTTAATCGAATATTGACGCTGCTACTGAGCTGCGAATTCACCCAAGAAAAAACGGCGGGGCATTGCTGCCCCGCCGCCTTGCTAGGCCTGTAACCAGAAGCTTTAGCTGAACAGCTTGAGCACGGACTGGTTCGCCTGATTGGCGATCGACAGCGCCGAGATTTCGAGCTGCTGCTGGGTCTGCTCGGTAAGCAGGTCGGCGCTCTCCTGGTTCTGGTCCGCCGCCACCAGGTTGCTGGCGCCGG
>JASHPU010000199.1 GCA_030037885.1 Xanthobacteraceae bacterium
GCCCGACACGGCCGCGAAGCTGCCCGACGCCATCGTCGCGGCCGCTGCCGCGCCGGCGCCGCCGGCGCCAGCGAAGCCGCCCGCCGAGCGTACCGTTCCGGGATTCGAAGGTCTTGATCGCGACGGTATCATCGTGCTCATTCGCGACGCGGTCGTAGCCGCCAAGATCGATCTTTACCTGCAGCCGGTGGTGACGCTGCCGCAGCGCAAGGTGCGCTATTACGAGGCGATGTCGCGGCTCAAGGCCGGCAATGGCGAGATCGTCGCCGCCGCCGATTTCCTCAAATATGCCGAGGCCGGAGCGCTCTTGCCCAGGCTCGACCATCTCTCCGTGCTGCGCTGCGTGCAGGTGGTGCGCCGGTTGCTGTTGAAGAACCGCGACATCGGCTTGTTCTGCAATCTGTCCGGCACGACGCTGGCCGATGCCGGCTTTCCGCAACTGCTCGAATTTGTCGAGGCCAACCGCGCCATCGCGCCATCGCTGGTGTTCGAGTTCAGCCAAAGCGCGGTACGCGCCATGGGTCCGCTGGAGCACGAAAGTCTCGCGGCACTGGCGGCACGCGGCTTTCGCTTCTCGATGGACAATGTCGCCGATCTTCGCGCCGAGCCGCGCGAGCTCAACGAGCGCGGCTTCCGTTTCATCAAAGTGCCGGCGGCGCTGCTGCTCAATCGCGCCGGCGCCGCCTCGACCGACATCCATCCCGCCGACTTGTCCGACCTGCTCGGCCGCTTCGGCATCGATCTCATCGCCGAACGTATCGAAAGCGAAAGCACGGTGGTCGATCTGCTCGACTACGATGTGCGGTTCGGACAAGGCTTTTTGTTTGCGCCGCCGCGACCGGTGCGGGCCGAAGCGCTGCAGACCAGTAGGAACGGCGAAGCGGCCAAGGCAGGCGGCGCCCGCCAAGGCGCCGGCGCGCCGCTCGCCGTCATGGCCGCGGCGAACGAGCCGTCGCGCGGCGCGTTTGGCGAATACGCCCGCAGCGGCGGCGTCGGCGGCTGACCGAAGTGGCACCGCGCGGCGACAAAGTTGCAGGATCGGCAGCGGCCGCGCGCGTGCCGCTCGTCGAGCATTTCGGCCCGCTGGCGCGCGATTACGACGTGCTGTTGTGCGACGTGTGGGGCGTCGTGCACAACGGCATTGCGGTCTTTGCCGACGCCTGTGCGGTGCTGACGCGGTTTCGCGAGCGCGGCGGCGCCGCGATCCTGCTCACCAATGCGCCGCGGCCGGATGCGGCGGTGCAACGCATCCTCGACCGCTTCGCCGTGCCGCACGATGCGTACGACGCCATCGTCAGCGCCGGCGACGTGACCCGCGGCATCGTCGCGAACCGGATCGGGCAGCGTGTCTTTCATCTCGGGCCGCAGCGCGACCTGCCGATCTTCGCCGGGCTTGACGTGCGCTTTGCGCCGCTGGAGGCCGCCGATTACGTGGTTTGCTCCGGACTGTTCGATGACACCGTCGAGACGCCGGACAGCTATCGCGACATGCTGGCGTCGATGCGCGCGCGCGCTCTATTCATGGTCTGCGCCAATCCAGACATCGTGGTCGAGCGCGGCGAAAGGCTCGTCTATTGCGCCGGCGCTCTGGCCGATGCTTACGCGGCGCTCGGCGGCGAGGTGCTCTATTGCGGCAAGCCGCACGAGCCGATCTACGAGGCGGCGCTGGTGAAGGCCGCGGCGCTGCGCGGCGGCGCCATGCCGCCGCTTCGTCGCGTGCTCGCGGTCGGCGATTCGGTGCGCACCGATCTGGTCGGGGCCGCCGCGTTCGGGCTCGAATGCCTCTTCGTCACGTCCGGACTACACGCCGAGCACTACGGCTCGCGCGAGACGCCAGACCTCGACGCGCTGAACGAAATCTTTGCCGCCGCGAACGTCCGGCCGAGGGCCGTTATCCGTGGCTTGGCGTGGTGAATGTCGAGCGTCGAACAGCAGCGCGGCTAATGCGCCATTGCGGCGGCTTCGGTGAATACCGCTTCGATCTTTGCCTTCAGCGTCTGGGCGTTGAACGGCTTGACGATGTAATTGTTCACGCCGGCCTTTTTGGCGGCGATGACGTTCTCGGTCTTGGATTCGGCGGTGACCATGATGAACGGCGTCATGCCCAGACCCGGGTCGGCGCGTACTTGCTGCAACAGGTCGTAGCCGCTCATGGGCTCCATGTTCCAGTCCGAGATGACGAGGCCGTAGCGCTTGATCCGCATCTTGGCGAGCGCCGAGGCGCCGTCATTGGCCTCGTCGACGTCGGCGAAGCCGAGCTGCCGCAACAGATTGCGGATGATACGGATCATGGTGTTGTAGTCGTCGACCACAAGCACCGGCATTGACGTATCGACCATGGCGTTCGCCCTCTGGCGCGTAGAATTTGCGCGCCGGCCCGGACGAACCGGACCGGCAACGACTTCAGGCAGCGGCCGTAAAGTCGCTCACCACGATGGGCAGGACCGTCCCCCCGGGCGTCCCTGCCGAACGGCCGGTGACGCTAGCAGCGCGGGTTGAAGATCGGGTTAATGGCCGGTTTCCGTGATCGGCTTAAGTCACCGCACGGCCTTGACTCGGTGGCAGCGGCGACGGCACCTAGCTCGTTAACTTTGTTAACCATTTCCGTGCGATGCCGGCAAAGAATTTCCTCATCGTGCGCGACGGCGCCGACGGCGAGCCGTTGCGCGGCGCGGTGGTCGCGATCGGCAACTTCGATGGCGTGCATCGCGGCCATCGCGCCCTGATCGGCGCCGCGCTCGACCGCGCCCGGCGCCTCGGCAAGCCGGCGGCGGCGCTGACCTTCGAGCCGCATCCGCGCGCTTTTTTCCATGCCGACGAGCCGCTGTTCCGGCTGACCGACGAGGCCGCCAAACTGCGGCTCTTGGCGGCGACCGGCCTCGACGGCGCCATCGTGCTGACTTTCAACGCGGCGCTGGCGCGGCTCACCGCGGAGGAATTCGTCCGCCGCATCCTGGTCGAGCGCTTCGCCGTAAGCGGTGCCGCGATCGGGTTTAATTTTCATTTCGGCGTGAGTCGCACAGGGTCGCCGGACTTTCTGACGACCGAAGGCAGGCAATGCGGTTTCGCTGTCGATGTGGTGCCGTTGCTCCAAGACAAGGGCCGGCCGATCTCTTCCGGTCCGATTCGCGACGCGCTTGCCGCCGGCCGGGTCGATGAGGCCGCGGACTTTCTCGGCTTTCCCTGGTTCGTCACCGCAGTCGTCGTTCACGGCGACAGACGCGGCCGCGAGTTCGGCTTTCCGACCGCCAACCTGCGGCTCGATGCCGGCTGTCGCCTGCGCCACGGCATTTATGCGGTGCGCGTCGCCGCCGACGGACGCCGTTACGATGGCGTGGCGAGCTTCGGCCGGCGGCCGACGTTCGACGACGGTGCGGTGCTGCTCGAAGCGTTTCTGTTCGACTTCGCCGGCAACCTCTATGGAAAGAAGCTCGACGTGGCCTTCATCGCCTGGCTGCGCGATGAAGCGAAGTTCGCTTCCGTCGACGATCTGGTACGGCAGATGCACGAGGACGGGCGCCGCGCGCGCGAGGCCCTCGCCCGAGCCGGCGATGCTTTCCCGCCGATTTAGACCTACAAGCAAGCGCGAGCGCGCCGGGACGGCGCAATGCGCTATGCGGCGCCGTCGCGGTCCTGCGCTCGGCTCTGCGCTTGGCTCTGCTCTTGGCGATATTCGCGCGCCCATTGCGCCGCCATGAAGCCGAGCAACGCCACTGGCAGCAGGCGCTGCCAACCGAGCGAGCGGCCGACCTGAACGGCGGCGCCGATGATCTTGGGATCGAGCAGCCAGGAGCCGGCATGGGCGTGCGCGGCGCGCTCGAGAATGGCGCGCTGCTTGGCGCCGTTGCGCGCCGCGATGGCGCTCACCGCGGCGCTCACCGCGATCAGCAAAAAGATGCCGGTCATCAATAGCGCGGCAAAAACGCTGCCGAACTGAATCGCGAACCAGTCATAGCCGGCAACGGTAAGAAACGCGAAAGCGGTCAGGGCGGCAAGCGCGGCGATGCCGAGCGCAATGAAAAGACCGGAGGTCACGCCGCTGCGCGCCTGGACCGCAAGCGTGATCTCGCGCATCCAGCCTTTGATCATGGGCTGCGTTCTCCGCCTGACATCGGCGACCGCCTTGCGGACGAGACGAGCCGGCCGCCTGATTGCCGGCACGGTCCGCACACCGGGCGTGCCCGTCCTAACGCCGCAAAGTCGTGCCGAGCAGGAACCCGATCCCGGCAACCAGCGCCAGCGTCGTATAGGGCCGGTTCTTGATCGACTCGTCGACTGCCTCGGCAAAATGATTGGACACGTCGCGCACCGCGGCGGCCGCTTCCTGGCCCTTGGCCTGGGCGTCCGACATGACGCTGTCGGCGCCGGTCTTGGCCCGCCGCCACGCCGCGTTGCTCTTGTCGGTGACGATCGCGCTGACCTCCTCGGTGAGGCGGCCGAGATCTTCGCGCAACGTCTGAAGATCCTTCTGCAGGTCGCCGGATGCGGTCGACGCCGCTCTACCCATCTCGCGGACGTTTTCGCGCGCGTCCTTCGCGGTATCTCTCGCCGTGTCTCGCATGGCTTGGGATGCCGCCTCGGCCGTGGCCGTCGTATCCATGGTTGTGTGCTCCGTGCCGGAAAGAATCCGAATTGCCCGAATAAGCGTGCAGCGAAGCGAAAAGTTCCCTCAATCGGGAAGTTTGACCTCTTCGGGCGCGGTGATCCACGGCGAAATGCCGCGCTTCTCGGCGGCCCGAATGAGCGGCGCCAGCGTCAGCGACACCACCGCCGCGATCAGGATCGGCAGCAGGATGGTGCGCCCGAAGTAGAGAAATGCGCCGAACAGAAGCCGGAAAATGCCGATAGTGGCGGCCTGGCCGGCCGAACTCCACAGCCCGCCGATGCTGCCGACCGGACGCGGATCGCTGATGACGAGGGCGTAGCGGGTCTGCCCCTTGGCATGGATATAGTCCACGAAACGCCTCCGGCGGCCGCTTTCTCCGGCCCGCCACGCTTTACATTCGGCGTCCGATTAACGGGATAGAGCCGCGCGGGTTCCGGCACGTCGCGCGTCCGGTGCTCGCGATCTATTTGGCCTTGAATAGTCTGGGATCGAAAGGCGCCTTGACAATCGTGGTGACACGCGCGTTTGCGCTGTCCGGGTGTGCGGGATTCAAGAGCCAATTTACTGCTGCGGGCACGATTGCGGACGGAACGCGCATGAGCGCAGTCCCGCCTTCGCGCAGCCATTTATCGCCTAAACTGCGGGTCAGCGCCCAATCGTCCCGCCATCCCCGCGCGATTTCGGTTTCTTCAATTGATTTCGAATGAATATCGTCGGGAATATCGACCGCCAGAAGCTGGTACGTATCCGGCAAATCCTCGGGATCGATTTCCAAATGAACGAGGATTTCCAGCAACGCGGAAGCCGGGTGGTCCGACAAATAGACGATCCTGCGGCCTTGAGAATGCCATCGTCCCGATACGTGCAATCCGCCGCGACCGGAGAGCTCGGTATGAGCGGAGATGCGCCAAAGTCGCATCGCGGCGGTCAGGCGTAGATGCCGTGCTCGATCCGACCCAGCATGTCCTCGACCATGCGGGCGCCGTTTTCGCTCGCTAGATATGCGAGCGGCGTCTCGTCGCGGAGGCTGCGCTTGGGTTTGCGCAGCCAGCGACGCGCCTTCGCGCTGTCGCCGAATACGCGCTCGGCCTGCGCCGCAATGCGCTTAAGACGCAGCGCTTTGTCGGTTTCTTCAATGGTGAGCAATTCGTTGGCGGCGCGCCGGCGCGCGAGCGTACGTTTGGGCACGACGAGTTCGGCAACTTCGTCCTCGGAGTAACCTTGGCGAGCAAGTTCCTCGACGACCTGCGGATTTGCGCGCATTGCCGGCGCCAGCGGCACTTCGTCGGACGAACCAAGCTCGCCTGTTTGCCGCGCGCGCCGCCGGCCCTTGCCGGTGACGATGTCCCGGACCTGCTCGGCGAGGCGGCCGAGATCATCGCGCAGCGCCTGCAAATCCTTCTCGATATCGCCCGACGCGGCCGCGGCGGCCTTGGGGACGCGGGCTTCCTTCGCCATATCCCTGGCCGTGTCGCGCGTGGCCGGGGTGCCCGTAGAATTGGGGTTGTCGATCTGCTCCTTCGGATGCATGGCTGTGCCACTTGCCTGGATTTGACGACAATATGGCATTCGCTCGCTGCAACGTCCAGGGGGATTGGCGCGCAGGCCAAAGTCACTTTGCGGCCGCATACGGGCTTGTTAGAAGGCGGCCCAAACCCGGATCGAGGAATGACCGAGCAACCCACCAAAGCGCGCAATTACAGCGAGACGCTGTTTCTGCCGAAGACCGATTTCCCGATGCGCGCCGGCCTGCCGCAGCGCGAGCCGGAAATTTTGGCGCGCTGGCACAAGCTCGGCCTCTACGAGCGGCTGCGCGCCGCCGGCAAAGGGCGCACGAAATTCGTGCTGCACGACGGGCCGCCTTACGCCAACGGCAACATCCATATCGGCCACGCCCTCAACAAGGTCCTCAAGGACGTGGTGACGCGCAGCCAGCAGATGCTCGGCTTCGATTCGAACTACGTGCCGGGCTGGGACTGTCACGGCCTGCCGATCGAGTGGAAAATCGAGGAGGAGAATTACCGCGCCAAGGGCAAGCCGAAGCCGGACTTCTCCGACGCCGCGGCTGTGGTCGAATTCCGCAAGGAGTGCCGCGCCTTCGCGGAGTACTGGATCGACGTGCAGCGCGAGGAGTTCGAGCGGCTCGGCGTGATCGGCGATTGGTCGCATCCCTATACGACCATGGCCTACGCCGCCGAGGCGCAGATCGCGCGCGAACTGATGAAATTCGCGGCGAACGGCACGCCCTATCGCGGCTCCAAGCCGGTGATGTGGTCGGTGGTGGAGAAGACCGCGCTCGCCGAAGCCGAGGTCGAGTACGAGGATTATGTCTCGGATCAGGTCTGGGTGAAGTTTCCGGTCGATATTGAGAAATCGCGTCCTGCCATTGTGAACTCCTCGCACGTGACGAATCTTGGAAGGGAGTACTACGAGAAACTCAATCGTTATCTCGACCTACTGACCAATGCGTCTGTTGTGATTTGGACAACGACCCCATGGACGTTGCCAGGTAATCGCGCAATCAGTTATTCGCCGAACATTTCGTACGGGCTTTACGAGGTGATCGATGGTCCTGAGGGAAATTGGGCCAAGCGCGGCGATAAGTTTCTCTTGGCGGATCCGCTTGCGCTGGATGTAATGAAGCAAGCACGGGTTCTTGCGTACGAGCGTCGCAGTGCGGTTGATGCTCCCACGCTACTCTATCTCGTTTGCTCGCATCCGCTTAAGCAGGTCTTTCCAGGTTATGATTTTGAAGTACCGCTTCTTTCCGCAGGCCACGTAAGCGGCGATGTAGGAACGGGTTTCGTACATACTGCGCCTGGGCACGGTCGCGAAGATTATGACGTATGGACCTTCCATGCGCGATTTCTTCAAGGCCGAGGCGTCAACACGTTAATTCCTTATACTGTTGATGCTGATGGGCGCTTCACCGAGCAGGCGCCTGGCTTCACCGGCAAGCGCGTGCTCACCGAAACAGGCGAGAAGGGCGACGCGAATGAGGCGGTTATAAATTGCCTGGTTGACGCCGGCATGCTGATCGCGCGCGGACGCTTGAGGCATCAATATCCGCATTCCTGGCGTTCAAAAAAGCCCGTCATTTTTCGCAATACGCCGCAGTGGTTTATCGCGATGGGCATGCCAATCGAGTGGCAGCCAAAACAGGGGCTTACACTGCGCCAGCGCGCTAATGAAGCAATTAGTTTAACGCGATGGGTGCCCCCTCAAGGTCAAAATCGTATCGGGGGCATGATAGCTACGCGCCCCGATTGGGTGATCTCGCGGCAGCGCGCCTGGGGCGTGCCGATCACGCTCTTCATCCAGGAAAAACCGGACGGCTCGGTCGAGCTTCTCGATGATCCCGATGTCAACGTGCGCATCATCGAAGCCTTCGAGGCGGTAGGTGCCGACGCCTGGTACAAGCCGGGCGCGCGCGAGCGCTTCTTGGGCAAGCGCGCCAATGAAGGCTGGCAGAAGGTCGACGACATTCTCGACGTCTGGTTCGATTCCGGCTCGACGCATGCCTTCGTGCTCGAGGACCCGCGGCATTTTCCCGGTCTCGCTGGGATCAGACGCAAGATCGACGGCGGGCCCGATGCGATCATGTATCTGGAAGGTTCCGACCAGCACCGCGGCTGGTTTCAATCCTCGCTCCTGGAAAGCTGCGGTACGCGCGGCCGCGCGCCGTTCGACGTGGTGCTGACCCACGGCTTCGTGCTCGACGAGGACGGGCGCAAAATGTCGAAGTCGCTCGGCAACGTCACCGCGCCGCAGGACGTGATCAGGCAATCCGGCGCCGACATTTTGCGCATGTGGGTGTGCGCGGCCGATTACGCCGACGATCTGCGCATCGGCGCGGAAATCCTGAAAACCACGGTCGATACTTACCGCAAGCTGCGCAATACCTTACGCTGGATGCTCGGCAATCTGGCGCATTTCCGCAGCCCCGAGCGGATCGCTTACGAGCATATGCCGGAGCTCGAGCGCTTGATGCTGCACCGGCTCGCCGAGCTCGACCCGCTCATTCGCGGCGCCTATGCGGATTTCGATTTCAAGCGCATCTTCGCAAGCCTCAACGCGTTCATGACCGCCGATCTGTCGGCGTTCTATTTCGATATCCGCAAGGACGCGCTGTATTGCGATCCGTATTCCTCGGTGACGCGCAAGGCCTGCCTCACCGTGCTTGATCGGCTGTTCCGCGCCACCGTGACGTGGCTTGCGCCGATGCTGTGCTTCACCGCCGAAGAGGCGTGGCTCGCCCGCGATCCGGCGGCAACCTCGGTCCATCTCGAAGCCTTTCCGGAGGTCCCGGCCGCATGGCGCAACGACGCGCTCGCCGACAAGTGGCGCAAGCTGCGCACCCTGCGCCGCGTCGTGACCGGCGCGCTGGAGCTGGAGCGCGCCGCCAAGCGCATCGGCTCCTCGCTCGAAGCGGCGCCGGTCATTTACGTCTCCGACCCCGACCTGTTCGCCGCCGCGGTCGACGCCGATCTCGCGGAATTGAGCATCACCTCGGCTGCGACGCTGGTGCAGGGCGAGGGGCCGCCTGCGGCGTTCCGGCTCGACGAGGTGCGTGGCGTGGCGGTCGAGCCGCGGCTGGCGCATGGGCGCAAGTGCGCCCGCTCCTGGAAAATTTCCGAAGCGGTCGGCCTCGATCCGCAGTTTCCCGATGTGACGCCGCGCGACGCCCAGGCGCTGCGCGAATGGGAAACGATGCGCAAGGCCGCGGAGTAGGGCGATGGGGCTGGCGGACGCCGCCGAGCGCAACAGAGTCGCCGGCTCCTACGTCTGGGGACCGCACAGCAGCTTCGGACTGATTGTCGCAGTTTTGGCCTGCGCGATCGATCAGGCGGCAAAGGTCGCGCTGCTCTTCAGCATGCACCTTTCCAGCCAAAGCCCAATAGCGCTTGGGCCTTTCGTCGCGCTTGTCCTGACCTGGAATACCGGGATCAGCTACGGCCTGTTTCCGCAGAATGGGCCGCTCGGACCCTGGGCGCTCCTGGCCTTCAAGGTCGTGGCCGTCGTCCTGTTGTGGGTATGGCTGTCGCGGGCGCCCTCGCGGCTCACCGCCCTGTCGCTCGGCCTGATCATCGGCGGCGCGGTTGGCAATGCCGTAGACCGGCTGCATTGGCCCGGTGTGATGGATTTCGTGCTGCTCCACGTCGAAACCGCCCGCTGGAGCTTCCGCTGGTACGTCTTCAACATGGCCGACGTGGCCATCGTTGCGGGCGTGGCCGGACTGTTGTATGAATCGCTTCGGCATGGGGGCGCCGTAAAAGCGCCCTGATCGGGTATATAAAGCCCCGGAGTGGGTGACGTTTAAGGGCTACCGCCCTTGGGCAGTGTGCCGGATCGGCACCTCGGGTGAGGGGTATGCCGCAGGACCAGTTTCAGGGCCGCAAGGTCGGCCGGCGTGGGCCGATGCGCCTGCGGTTGGCGTGCGCTGCGGGTGGCGCGGCGCTGACCGCTCTCATGCTCTGTGCCGGTGGCGCCGCACGCGCCGGCGACGACGACAGTTCCAGCCCGTCGCTTTACGACAAGATTCTGCAGACGATTGGCGTCGACAACGGTCCCGACATCCAATACGGCGAGCGCTCGCCCTTGGTCGTGCCGCCGACCCGCGATCTGCCGCCGCCGCAGGCCGATGTGCCGCCGCCGGTGGCAGACTGGCCGCACGATCCCGACGTCGCGCGGCGGGCGCAAGCCAAAGCCAAAGAAAAACCGAAGCCCCACCCCGATTACGTGCTCGAGTCCTCGCGTCCGTTGCGGCCCGATGAGCTGCGCGCGAGCGGCGCGTCGGCGGGCGGCGGCGGAACGGATACGGCGAGCAGTGGCGGGGATGCTCCGCGGCCGAAGAAGAGCATGTTCGACTTCGATTTCTTCCACAAGGAACAATACGCGACGTTCACCGGTGAGCCGGCGCGCACGAGCCTGACCGATCCGCCGCCGGGCTATATGACGCCCTCGCCCGACCAGCCCTATGGCATCGGTCCGGAGCAGAAGAAGTACAAAATACCGACTGTCGCCGATCGCACGTCGCTTTCGAGCGGTTCGGCAGGCAGCAATCAATAATTCGGTCCACCAAGCGAGTGCGGCGTTGCTGGGGCGCGCTTCGGCTCGATCCTGCGGAGGCCATCTGTGTCTGAACTGATCCATCAGAAAGCCTTGTTCGCCATGACGCTACCGATCGTTGTATCCGCCCGACGACGCGCGCCCGTGATCGCGGTCGCTGCGGCGCTCGCGATCGCCGCGATCGGCGGCGCCGCCCGCGCCACGAGCGGGCCCGCAGTGGCCGATTTCAAGCTGGCGAACGGCCTGGAAGTGGTGGTGCTGCCCGATCACCGCGCGCCGGTCGTCACGCACATGATCTGGTACAAGGTCGGCGCCGCCGACGAGACGCCCGGCAAATCCGGCCTCGCCCATTACCTCGAACATCTGATGTTCAAGGGCACTCAGAAGAACCCGGGCGACACCTTCTCGCAAGCCGTCGCCGCGATCGGCGGCCAGGAGAACGCGTTTACGGCGAGCGATTATACCGGCTTTTTTCAGCGCGTGCCGCGCGAGCACTTGAAGGAGATGATGGCGTTCGAGGCCGACCGCATGACCGGGCTCGTGCTGACCGACGCGGTCGCGCGGCCCGAACTCAGCGTCGTGCTCGAAGAGCTCAACATGCGCGTCGCCAACAATCCGGGCGCGCAGCTTGCCGAGCAGATGGACGCAAGCCTCTACCTCAATCATCCTTACCACCGGCCGGTGATCGGCTGGCGGCATGAGGTCGAGAAGCTCAATTACGAGGACGCACTGGCGTTCTATCAGCGCTTCTATTCGCCGAACAACGCCGTCGTGGTCGTCGCCGGCGACGTCACGCCCGCCGAAGTCAAGGCCGATGCCGAGGCGACCTACGGCAAAGTCGCCGACCGGACCGCAGGCGGGCCGCGGCAGCGGCCGACCGAGCCGATCCAGGACGCACCGCGCCGGGTGACGCTCGCCGATCCGCGCGTCGAACAGCCGAGCGTCAGCCGCTACTACCTCGCGCCTTCCTCCACGACCGCCAAGCCCGGCGAAAGCGAGGCGCTCGAAGTCTTGGCCAATGTGCTCAGCGGCGCCAACGGCCGGCTCTATCGCACGCTGGTGCTCGACAAGGGCGTCGCGCTCAATGCCGGCGCGTTCTATTCGGACACCGCGCTCGATTACGGCAAGTTCGGCGTATTTGCCGCGCCGAAGCCCGGCGTCAAGCTGCAGACCGTCGAAGCCGCGCTCGATTCCGTACTTCAGGACGTGATCGCGCACGGCATCACCGCCGACGAACTTGATCGGGCCAAGACCGACCTGGTTGCCGACGCGGTTTATGCCCAGGACAACCAGGCGACCCTGGCGCGCTGGTATGGCGCCGGGCTCGCCACCGGCGAGACCGTCGACCAGATCCGCGCCTGGCCCGACGACGTGCGCGCCGTCACCGCCGATGCCGTACGCGATGCCGCGCGGCACTGGCTCGACGTTCGCCGGTCGGTGACCGGTTATCTGGTGAAGAATCTGCAGCCCGAGGAGAATCGCTCGTGAAGATTTTTGCTTCCGTTGCGGCGCCTGGCCTGACGCGTTACGCCG
>JASHPU010000200.1 GCA_030037885.1 Xanthobacteraceae bacterium
GCAGAGGCTTGCGGGTAGCCTCTCTGACGACATATCAACCGCCCGCAGGCGCCTTTTCGCGCGCCTGTACCGCCGCTAGCATGCTGGCGGCGAGCTTACCAATTGCCCGTAAGGCAGCATTTTTGAGAGGACGCCATGGCCGACCAGACCCTTAACGTCATCACCATCTGCGGCAGCCTGCGCAAGGGCTCGTACAATCGCATCGTCATGAACGCGCTGCCGGGCCTGGCGCCCGAGGGCATGCAGATCAAGGAAGCGCCGCCGTTTTCCGAGTTTCCGCTCTACAACGCCGATATCCAGAACTCGACCGGCTTCCCGGCGCCGGTGCAAACGCTTGCTGAAGCGATCCGCGCCGCCGACGGGGTGATCTTTGTCACCCCGGAATACAATTTCGGCATTCCGGGGCCGCTGAAGAACGCCATCGACTGGGTGTCGCGGCTGCCGAACCAGGCGTTCGCCGGCAAGCCAATCGCGCTGCAGTCGGCCTCGCCCGGCCCGCTCGGCGGTGGCCGCGTGCAATACGACTTGCGCCGCTCCATGGTGTTTCTCGATGCGTTCACGCTGAACAAGCCGGAAATCTTCATTGGCAATTGTGCCCAGCGGCTCGACGATAAGACCGGAAAAATTACCGACGAGCAGACCATCGGCTTCATCAGGCAGCAGCTCGCCGCCTTCGCCAACTTCATCGCTGCGCATGGCCCTAAGGGCTAAGGTCATTCGTCATTCCGGGGCCGGGCGACCCGCCTTCGCTCGCGCTCCGAGCTACGGTGGGTTATGAGTCCGCCAAAGCGCGGAGCGCGTGGGCGGAAGCGAGGAACCCGGAATCCATAAGCCCAGCGCTTGTGGTTATGGATTCCGGGTTCGCCGCTGCGCGGCGCCCCGGAATGACGACAGAAGCAGAGGGAATGGACGTGTCGGACAATCAGCTCAACGTGCTCGTGGTGTGCGGCAGCCTGCGGCGAAACTCCTACAATGCGGCGCTGGCGCGCACGCTGCCGTCGCTGGCGCCGCCTGGCCTGGCGTTCAAGGCCGGACCGCCCTGGCACACAATGCCAATCTACAATCACGACATTCCGGACGTTCCGGCCGAAGCCGTGGCGTGGGCCGATGCCATCCGCGGCGCCGACGGCGTCATCATCGTCTCGCCGGAATACAATTGGAGCATTCCCGGCGGGCTCAAGAACGCCATCGACTGGGTGTCGCGCATGAAGGACGTGCCGTTCAAGGAGAAACCGGTGGCCATACAGTCCTGCGCCACCGGCGTGCTCGGCGGCGCCCGCATGCAATACCACCTGCGGCAGTCCCTGACCTCGATCGACGCCTTCCTGTTCGGCAAGCCCGAGGTGCTGGTCACGTTCGCGGCAAAGAAATTCGATGAGAAAACCCTGGCGCTGACCGATCAGCCGACCATTGACGACGTCAAGCAGCAGCTTGCCGGGTTCGAAAAATTTGTGCGGCGACTGAACGGGAGAAAGTGAGAACGTGACCCACGCTCGTTCCCGCGAAAGCGGGAACCCATAAGAAACTCAAGTCCGCGGCAAGCCGCTCCTGGATTCCCGCTTGCGCGGGAATGAACGGACGAGATGACGCATGAGCAGATTGGACAATCGCGTCGCGCTGCTCACCGGCGGCGCCAAGGGCATCGGCCGCCATTATGCGCAGGCGTTGGCGCGCGAGGGCGCGCGGCTGATGATCGCCGATATCGCCGACGGCAGCGAACTCGCCGAAACCATCGCGCGCGAGCGCGGCGCCAATTCAGTGGCGAGCGCGGTCGCCGACGTGAGCGATGAGGGCGCCGTCAAGGCGCTGGTGGCGCAAACCATCGCGCGCTTCGGCAAGATCGACATTCTGGTCAACAACGCCGCGCTATTCGCGCCGCTCGCCGAGCAGAAGGTCACCGAGATCGACACTGATCTGTGGGACCGCGTCATGGCGATCAACATCCGCGGCGTGTTTCTCATGACCAAGCACGTCGCGCCGCACATGATCGCGCAGAAATACGGAAAAATCATCAATATCAGCTCGGGCACGGTGGCGCGCGGCATTCCGAATTTCGCCCATTACGTGACCTCGAAGGGCGCCGTCACCGCGTTCACCCGCGCGGTGTCGCGCGAGCTCGGCGAGCACAACGTCTGCGTCAACAATCTGGCGCCCGGCTTTACGCTCTCCGACAGCGTGGTCAACGAAAACCCCGGCCATCTCGATCACTCGCGCGCGCCCTCTATCGTGCGCCGCGCCATCAAGCGCGACGAATACCCCGAGGATCTTTTGGGCGCGCTCGTCTTTCTCGCCTGCGCCGACAGCGATTTCGTCACCGGCCAGACCATCGCGGTCGACGGCGGGGCGACGAATACGTGAGCGGCCGCGCGGTGCACGCGCTGAAACTTCATCCGGAGTCCCGCTGTGCTGCGGTGCGCCACGTCGAAGTCGACGTGGCGCGGCAGCAGGCGGGCGGTTTGGTCCTGCGCTATGTGGTGAGCGGCAACATCGGCGAACTGGCACTGCCGGCGGTCGCAACACCTGCGCGGACAGACGAACTGTGGCGGCATACCTGCTTCGAAGCCTTCGTCCGGCCGCCGTTGGGCGAGGCCTATTACGAGTTCAACTTTGCGCCCTCGACGCAATGGGCGGCGTACCGGTTCGACAGCTATCGCACCGGGATGCAGGCCGCCGGCGAGATCGGCGTGCCGCGGATCGAGGTGGAGAGGGCGGCCGAGCGCTTCACGCTGCAAGCCGCGCTGCAATGGGACGGGTCATTCGCGCTTCGCGAAGCGACGTGGCTAATCGGCCTTTCCGCCGTGCTGGAAGAAACCGACGGCGGCAAATCCTATTGGGCGCTGGCGCATCCGCCCGATAAAAAGCCCGATTTTCATCACGCCGACTGCTTTGCGCTGGAATTGCAGTAAAGCGCAGTTCGTCCACTCTCCTCGTCACCACCGGGCTTGACCCGGTGGTCCATGCTGAAGCACAGCGATCCGCAGCATTACGGTAGTAGCGGCGCGCCAGCATGGATTGCCGGGTCAAGCCCACGGCAATGATGGTTCGGGGGTAGACTTTGCCAACATGAAATTCGGCATCGACCGCTTCATAGCCGAGCCGGCGCTACGCGCGCCGCTTGCCGGCCGCCGCATTGCCTTGCTGGCGCATCCGGCGTCGGTTACCGCCGATTTGACCCATGCGCTCGATGCGCTCGCCGCCTGCGGCGACATCAGGCTCACCGCTGCCTTCGGGCCGCAGCACGGGCTGCGCGGCGACAAGCAGGACAACATGATCGAGTCGCCGGATTTTTTTGATCCGGTGCACCGCATCCCGGTGTTCAGCCTGTACGGCGAAGCACGCCGGCCGACGGCAGCGATGCTCGACGCGTTCGACGTGGTCCTCGTCGACCTGCAGGATCTGGGCTGCCGCATCTACACGTTCGTCACCACGCTGCGCTACATGCTCGAAGCGGCGGCGCAGCACGGCAAAGACGTATGGGTGCTGGACCGGCCCAATCCGGTTGGCCGCCCGGTTGAAGGTTTGCGGCTGCGCGCGGGCTGGGAAAGTTTTGTCGGCGCCGGCCCAATGCCGATGCGGCACGGCCTCACGCTCGGCGAGCTGGGCGCGTGGTTTGTCAAAACGCTCAAGCTCGACGTTGGCTACCGCGTCGTTGTGATGGAAGGCTGGCAGCCTGACGCGGCGCCCGGTTTCGGCTGGCCGCTCGGCGCGCGCGCCTGGGTCAATCCCAGCCCCAACGCGCCGAACCTTTGGATGGCGCGCGCCTATGCCGGCACCGTACTGGTGGAAGGCACGACGCTATCCGAAGGCCGCGGCACCACGCGCCCGCTCGAACTTTTTGGCGCACCCGATATCGACGCCGGCGCGGTGATCAAGGAGATGCAGGCGGTGGCGCCGCACTGGCTCGCCGGCTGCACCTTGCGCGCCTGCTGGTTCGAGCCGACCTTCCACAAGCACGCCGGCAAGCTGTGCAGCGGCGTGCAGATTCACACCGAAGGGCCGCTGTACGACCACGGCGCGTTCAAGCCGTGGCGCGTTGCGGCGCTCGTCTTCAAGGCGATCCGGCGCCGGCATCCCGACTACCCGCTGTGGCGCGATTTTGCCTACGAGTACGAGCACGGTAAGCTCGCCATCGACGTCATCAACGGCAGTCCGCTGCTGCGCGAGTGGGTCGACGATCCCCGCGCCACGCCGGGCGACCTGGAGGCGCTGGCGCGCGTGGATGAGCACGCGTGGGCCAGCGAGCGCGAGGAATGCCTCCGTTATTAGGCACCGACAGTCAGCGGTGGCGATTGCGCCGGTCTGGCGATAAGATACGCCCATCGAGACAGCGCGGGGTGACTGACACGCTCGGCATCAGGCTTGACAGGGGCGTGGCGCCGGACGCCACGTTCAATGAATTACTCCTGATCGGCAGGTGGAGGGATGCTGTCGTTGTGAAAGGCCCGTAACTGCATCGCGTATGCCTCCCGCACAAGAATATGCGCCGCTACCTCATTTTCGGTGCGCCCAAGTTTTCCGCGTGTAGCGAGCAGAACCAGATAATTAAACGTCTCTGTCGGCAATGTCAGGCTGAGCGCGCGCGCCTCAGAGCGGTTTTCCGGTCGCGCCATGATCGTGCTCCGATTTCTGATTATAATGCTATTATAATACCGTTATAACCCTTGCAAGCCGACTCGAATCATGGGACGGTTTTGCCGCTGGGGAATTCGGGGCCGCGGCGGGCCGCGAATTCTTGAGCAGGTTGATCGCGGACAGGCGCTTCGGCTTCTGCGTTCGGGCAAGCGGGTTTGGCGTCCCAGAGCGCCGGCAATGCCGGGTCTGCTGCATCGAGAGGCCATCCCATGAGTTCTGAAACACAAACCTGGACCACGGAACGCGTGGATCAGTTGCGGCGCTATGTCGAAGCGGGATTTTCGTGCGGGCAAATTGCCGGCGAGATCGGTCTTTCCCGCAATGCTGTCATAGGAAAAATCCACAGGCTCGGACTGTGGCGGGGGACGGCTCACACGCCTCGTGCGAGGGTGCGGCCGCGGCGGCCAGCAGTATTTTCCCAGTTTCGGGCATTGCAGGCAGCATACGCGGCGACTTCGATCGTGGACGCTGACGAGGCGATCGACAGCGCCAAGCGCTGCTCACTGCTCGAGCTTGCTGAAGGAAAATGCCGTTGGCCGATCAGCGATCCGGGAGCCAAGGACTTTTGCTTTTGCGGCAATGATGCAGTTGGTGGTCTATCCTATTGCGTGGGCCACGCCCGTCTCGCCTATCGGAGCGCCGCACGGTAGCCCTCCTGTAGCCTTAGCACGGGCGAGTGAGAGACCTATCGATCGCGGCGATGTGCTTTCCCTCCCCGCTACTCTGCCGCCACCGCGACGTCGGGGATGTACTGCGACACCCAGACTTTGCGTCGTTTCAGGTTCGCTCGGTACAAAGCCTCGAACTCGGCTTCCGGGAAGGAATGCGTCGACGGCCGCTTGAGCAGCGCCTGCGCCCAGGCCTTCAGCCGCGGGAATTTGTCGATGGCGCCGAGCGGCTTGACGCGGTCGAGAAAAAAGTAGCGCTGCAGGAACGGCGCATAGCCGGCGTCGACCAGCGAATATTTGGCGCCATTGAAGAACGGCCCGGCGGCGCTTTGCTTTTCCAGCGCGCGTTCGAGCTGCCCGAATGCCGCCGGTATTTTTTCGGCCGCCGTCTTGTAGGCGGCTTCGTCGGCGGCATAGCCCGTTGCCGTCACCGAGCTGGCGAAAGTCGGCACGTAATCGGTCCAGGCCCGATTGACGGCGCGCTGCACCGGATCCTCGGGATGTAGCCGCGGCGCGATCGTCTCGTCCAAATATTCGGCGATCGCATTCGATTCGAACAGCGACACGGCGTCGTCGATACGCAGCACCGGCACCTTCTTGTGCGGCGAGATGGCGAGGAACCAGTCGGGCCGGTTGTCCGGGTCGATATGCCGGAACTCGAACGCCACGTTCTTCTCGCGCAGCACGATCGCAGCGCGCTGCACCCACGGGCACGTCTTGAAGCTGACCAGAAGATACT
>JASHPU010000201.1 GCA_030037885.1 Xanthobacteraceae bacterium
CGGCGCTTCGACGCGCAGTGCGCCGAGCCGGGCGAATGGCTCGCGCAGGCTGCCGTCGCCCTCGGCGACCAACAGCGGCAGGCCGAGCACGCGTCCCCAGGCTTGCCACTCGGCGACGACATCGTCGCGCGCGTCCGCGGCAAACAGCGGCAGCGACAAAGCCGGATCGCCGTGCTCCAGCACGACCGCAATCGCGCTCGGCATGGGCCCGGTTTCGCCGATCAGCCGGATCGCGACACCGCGAAAGCCGGCGACCGGCAGGTTGAGCGCCATGCGCATGCCGCGCACAGAACGGCGCAGCACCACCCGTTCGCGATGCAGGTCGACGACGCGCAATTGCGCATCGGCGCCCTGGTCCGCGGCGGTAAAGCGCACGGGCAACGAAAACGGGTCGAGCCGCGGCGCGCTGGCCGGTCCGCCGGCGCGCTCCGATGGCTCGGGAGTCCCGGCCGCGTCTGCGCGGCAGGGACCCCCGGCTTGGCCAGACCCGGCAGCGATCCTGCCGGCTTCCATTCGACGCCTCGAAAACGCCAAAACTCCCGCCGGGCTGTTGCCGCCCGGTTGCCGCAACAATGCCACGCCGTCGTCGCGATCCGCTTAAGGAGACTGGTTAAAGGCTCGTGTCCCGGCCCGGCAGCGCGCGTATAATTGACAAGCGGTTGCCGGGCCTCGGGGTGATTGAATTGTCGCGTCGCCCTGGCCGGCATGATCCCGCTTTCGTCCGATCGTTGCCGGGGCTCTCGCGCCGGGCGGGTTGATTCATGTCCGAACTGGCTACATCTTGCGTTTGCACCGTCTCGCGTGCGCTGCCCGCCCGGCCGCGTATCAGACTGTAAACAACCCATGCCCTCCCTGCTCGATCAATCCGCCCTGTCCGATCTGGCCGAACGCCTCGTTGCCGCCGCCAGGCGTGCCGGCGCCGATGCCGCCGACGCGATCGCGGTGCGCGGCGTGTCGCTCTCCGTCGACGTGCGCGACGCTGCGGTCGAGGAATCGCAGCGCGCCGAGCACGACGACGTCGGCTTGCGCGTGCTGGTCGGACGCAAGCAGGCGGTAGTATCGACCAGCGACATCAAGGGCGACGGCGTTGATACGCTCGCCGAGCGCGCCGTCGCCATGGCGCGCGCCGCGCCCGAGGACCGCTTCGCCGGGCTCGCCGAACCAGACCTGTTGGCGCGTGACGTGCCGTCGCTCGACCTGCTCGATCCCGACATGGCTTCGGTCGAGGTTTTGGAGCGGCGCGCGCGCGACGCCGAAGCGGCCGCGCTCGCGGTGCCGGGCGTGACCAAATCCAGCGGCGCCTCGGCCTCTTCGGGTATCGGCGGCATGGTGCTGGTCACCAGCCACGGCTTTGCCGGCAGCACCATGTCGTCGCGGCACAGCATCTCGATGTCCGCGATCGCCGGCGAGGGCACCGGCATGGAGACGGATGCCGATTTCAGTTCGGCCCGGCACGCCGCCGACCTGGAGCGCGCCGAAGCGGTCGGCCGCAGCGCCGGCGAGCGCGCCGTCAGACGGCTCAATCCGCGCAAGGTCGCGACCCGGCGCGTCCCGGTGATATTCGATTGGCGCGTCGCCGGATCCCTGGTCGGCCATCTGGCCAGCGCCGCCAATGGCGGCTCCGTGGCGCGCAAGACCAGCTTCCTGCGCGACAAGCGCGGCGAGCGCATCTTTGCGCGCGGCATTGACGTGATCGACGACCCGTTGCGCAAGCGCGGCCTGCGATCGCGGCCGTTCGATGCCGAGGGTGTCGCGGCAGGCGTGCACAAGCTCGTAGACGATGGCGTCCTGCAAAATTGGCTGCTCGACTGCGCCAGCGCGCGCGAGCTCGATCTGCAGACCAACGGCCGTGCCCGCCGCGGCGTGTCGTCGACGCCGTCGCCGGCGCCGACCAATCTGCATCTGGGCGCAGGGAGCAAAAGCCCCGGCGAACTGATCGGCGAGATTACCGACGGCTTCTTCGTCACCGACCTGATCGGCATGGGGGTCAACCTGATCTCCGGCAGTTACAGCCGCGGCGCCTCCGGTTTCTGGATCGAGAACGGCGAACTGACCTTCCCGGTGAGCGAAGTCACCATCGCCGGCCGGCTGTTGGACATGTTCGAAAGCCTCGAACCGGCGAACGATCTGCAATTCCGCTACGGCACCAATGCACCGACGCTCCGCGTGGAGGGCCTGACCGTTGCCGGCCACTGAGCCGGCCGACACCGCGCAGCTCGCTGCGCGCCTGGCCGCCTGCGTTCGCGAGGCGGGCGCGCTGGCGCTTTCGAGGTTCGGCGCACCTTTGAAGACCTGGACCAAGGAGGCTTCTTCAATCGTCAGCGAAGCCGATATCGCCGTCAACGAGCTCTTACGCGAGCGCCTGAACGGCGCGGCGCCCGGCATAGCCTGGCTGTCGGAGGAAAGCGCTGACGATCCGGCGCGGCTCGACGCGACGCGCGTCTGGGTCGTCGATCCGATCGACGGCACCCGCGGTTACATTGCCGGCCAGCCCGATTGGGCGGTCTCGGTCGCGCTCATCGAGAACGGCCGGCCGATCGCTGCCTGCCTGTTCGCCCCGGTCGGCGACGAGTTCTTCATGGCGGTCGCCGGCGCCGGCGCAACGCGCAACGGCGCACCGATCGCGACGAGCCAAGGCGCCGACCTTGCCAACGCGCGCATGGCCGGGCCCAAAAATTTTCTGGAGCGGCTCGGCACAATCGCGCCGCCGTTTACGATCACGCCGCGGCTGCATTCATTGGCGCTCCGCCTCGCGCGCGTGGCGGAAGGCACCATCGACGCCGCCGTCGTCGGCGGCCACAGCCATGATTGGGACCTTGCGGCGGCCGACCTTTTGGTGCACGAAGCGGGCGGCGCGCTCACGCCATTTACCGGCGAGCCGCTGCGCTACAACTGTCCCGTGCCGCGGCACGGCATGCTGGTCGCCGCCGGGCGCGCACGCCACGCGACGCTCCTGGAGCTGCTCAAGCGCGTCCCCGTCTCCTGACGCGGCAAAAAGCGCGGAGCGCAAGATCGACATGAGCGAAACCGCAGCGAGCCCGCCGGCCAGGCAATTGCTCCATCTCGTTTTCGGCGGCGAGTTGGAGGACGTGGCCGGACTGACCTTCAAAAACCCGGACAAGCTCGATATCGTCGGCATTTATCCGAATTATGCCAGCGCCTACGCGGCCTGGAAGGCGAAAGCGCAGGGCACGGTCGACAACGCGCACATGCGCTACTTCATTGTGCATTTGCATCGGCTGCTCGATCCGGCAAGCACGGCGCCGCGGCACTGACGCTGCGCCGACCGCAAAGGGCTGCGCCGAGCGCCGCACGGGGAGAGTTGAGGTTGTCGGATCGATTGCCGCTCGCGCTCTCCGTCTATCGGCTCGCCGCCCGCGCGGCAACGCCGTTGGTGCCGCGTCTGCTCGCCAAGCGGCTGCATCGCGGCAAGGAGCACGGCACGCGCTTGTCCGAACGGCGCGGCGAGCCGAGCCTGCCGCGCCCGGCTGGTCCCATCGTCTGGGTGCACGGCGCCAGCGTCGGCGAAATGCTCGCCGTGGTGCCCTTGATCGAGCGCATCCGCGCCCGCGATTTTGCCGTGCTGGTCACCTCCGGCACGGTGACGTCGGCGACGCTCGCCGCGCAGCGTCTGCCGGAAGGCGTGCTGCATCAATTCGTTCCGCTCGACGTGCCGCAATTCGTCACGCGGTTTCTCGACCATTGGCGGCCCGGCCTGGCGCTGTTCGTCGAATCCGATCTGTGGCCCAACATGATCCTGGACTGCGCCGCGCGCAGAATTCCGATGATCCTGGTCAACGGCCGCATCTCGAAACGCTCGTTCGGCCGCTGGCGGTTTGCCGCGGGCGCGAGCGCAGCGCTGCTCGGCCGCTTCGATCTTTGCCTCGCGCAATCAAATGCCAACGCGCAACGGCTGGTGCGGCTCGGCGCGCCGCGCGTCGCCTCGACCGGCAATCTGAAACTCGATGCGCCCGCGCCGCCGGCCGACGCGGCGACGCTGCACCGCTTCAACGCGCTGATCGGGCTGCGCGCAGTCGTCGCCGCCGCCTCGACGCATCCGGGCGAAGAGACCGCAATCATCGCCGCACACCGGCGGCTCAAGGCCGAGGTGCCGACCCTTTTGACCGTGATCGCGCCGCGCCACCCGGAGCGCGGCGCCAGCATTGCCGAGATCGCCGAGGTTGCCGGGCTTGCCGTCGGCATGCGCTCGCGCGGCGAACTGCCGAAACGCGACGTCGATGTCTACATCGCCGACTCGCTCGGCGAGCTCGGCCTCGTTTACCGCATCGCTCCCATCGTCTTCATGGGCGGCTCGCTGGCGAGCCATGGCGGCCAGAATCCGATCGAGCCGATCAGGCTCGGCGCCGCGGTCATGCACGGCCCGCACATCTGGAATTTCGCGGAGATTTACGGCAAGCTCGACGAAGCCCATGGCGCCGCGCTGGTCGCTGATGAGGAAGCGCTGACGTCAAAGCTCGGCGCCTGGCTCGGCGATCAAACCGCGCGCGCCGCGGCGGCGCAAGCGGGAGCAGAAACCGTTGAAAAACTCGGCGGCGCGCTCGATCGCACGCTGGCGGCGCTCGATCCTTATCTGATGCAGCTTCGCCTCGAGCAGCGGGCGCTATAAAGCATGATGATTTTAGGTTCAGAGCACTCCATCATGCCCTACCGACATCAATCCACCTTCGCGCCGGAGAATTTGACGGCCTTCGCCCACTTCTCAGTATCGGCCGCAACAAAGGCGTCGAGTTCGCGCGGGCTCATGATCATCGGCTCGGCGCCGAGCGCGCGAATGCGGTTGGCGATGGCGGGCTCGGCGAGGCTTGCGTTCACCGCTTTGTTGAGGACCGCGATTGTGCCGGCCGGCGTTGCCTTGGGGGTGCCGAGGGCGAACCAAGCCATCACCTCATAGCCGGGGACGACGACGGCCAGCGCGGGAATTTCCGGCAATGCCGGCCATGGTTTCGAACTGGTGACCGCGAGCGCCCGCAGGCGGCCGTCGCGGATAAAGCCGATCGCGTCAACGATGGGGTCGAACATGAGCTGCGCGCGGCCCGCCATCAGGTCGACATGCGCTGGCGCCGCGCCGCGGTAAGGCACGTGAACCATCGAGACGCGGGCCATCATCTGGAACAGCGCGCCCGCCAGATGTGCCGTCGTGCCGTTGCCGGCGGATGCCATATTGATCTTGCCGGGATTGGCCTTGGCATAGTCGATCAATTCCGTGACGCTTTTGGCCGGAAACGCAGGGTTGGTCACCATCACCAGCGGGCCTTGCATGATGCCCGCCACCATGGCGATGTCGCGGATGAAATCGAACGGCAAATTCTTGTAGAGCGTCGCATTAATCGCATTCTGCGGGCCCGCCTGGATCAGCGTGCCGCCGTCGGGCCGCGCCTTGACCACGGCTTCGGTGGCGACATTGCCGCTGGCGCCCGTGCGGTTGTCGACGACGACGGACCGGCCCAACCTTTGTTGCAGCGACGCCCCGATCAGCCGCGACGAAATATCGCCGACGCCACCGGGCGGAAAACCCACCACGATGTGGATGGTCCCCGGAACAAGCGAATCCGCTGTTGCTGGACGCGGAACGAGCGGCCATGCCGCGGCGCCGGTCAAAAGCGACAGAACCTCGCGGCGAAGGAGATTCATACTAACCGCTCTTATCGCTGACTCATTTCCTCACCCTGAGGTGCTCGCGCGGAGCGCGAGCCTCGAAGGGTGCAGGCCGCGGCGCCTCGGCCTACATCCTTCGAGGCTCGCTTCGCTCGCACCTCAGGATGAGGGTCAAGATCGCGTGCGCTTGGTATGATGATGCGATCATGAGGATGAGGCGGAGCGGCGTCCTTGCCGCCATTGCGGAGCGCGTGACGCTGCATGTGCCGGATCAGCAAGTTGGCCGACGGCGACGGGTCGCTGCCATAGACGAAAGCGATCGATATCTGCGGCACCTGATCGCCCGCGATGTCCCGAAAAACGACATTCGGGACGTTCATCGTTTTCACGGTCTCCGGCACGACCGCGATGCCGTGATTGTGCCCGACGTACGCCAGCACCGTCATGAAATCTTCGTCGCGTTTGACCACGCGCGGTATGAAATTGCCGATGCCGGCGATGATCTCAGTATAGCCGAAGAACCCTATGTCAGGCTCGGGTGTAGTATTCACGAAGGCCTCACCCGCGAGCATCGCGAGGCTGATGGCCTCGTGCTGCGTGAGAGGATGCTTGCTCGGCAGCGCCAGTGCCAAGGACTGGCGGTAGATTTCGAAGCCGCGGACGCCCGACGGATATTTGTTCGGTGCGCGCGTGAAACCGGCATCCAGCTCGTTCCGCATGATTCCGCCGATCAGCACCATCGGCGTCAACCTGCGCAGCCTGATGTCGATCGCCGGATGGGCTTGCTCGAACGCGTCGATCCAGCCCGGCATCAAGCCCGCGGTGGACAGCGAGGCCATGAAGCCAACTTCAAGACGGCCCAGCTCGCCGCGTCCGGCCTGCCGCGTGGCCGCCGTCCCCTCTTCGAGCCGGCCCAGCACGTCCCGAGCATGAGAGAGAAAGCGCTGGCCTGGCTGGGTGATGACGACCTTCGTGTTGCCTTTTCGTCTCAGCAGCTTGGTGCCGAGCTGGCTTTCAAGTTTCTGGATCTGCTGCGTGAGCGTCGGCGACGAGATGCCGAGCCGTTCGGCGGCGCTGGCGAAATGCCGCTCCTCGGCGACCGCGACGAAAGAGCGGAGCAGGCGGGTTTCGATGTCGCTCATGGGGCCGCTCATGGGTTCGCTCATTGGGTTCAGCATCGCTGAATGAACTTGCAATGCAGCTTTAGTGACAGAGAACACCCACCATCCTAGATTACTCGCGCATGAGTTACAAAACAAAAAAGTGTACGTGACTTATTTTTAATCTTCTGGTTGTGTCGCCCGGATCGTGCGACGCGCGATCCGGACCGGCCTCGTGCGCCCGATTGCTGCCTCTCCGGATTGCGCGCGCTCGGCCGCCACCGTGTCGTTTACCGGGCTGCACGGGTCATCGTGACGACCGTCGTCCGCTGCGCAGCGGTTTAGGCGGTGAAGCGCCCCTGCGGGGCTCTCTGAAAAGCTCGGATAGCGGCACATCAAGGGTCGCCGCCAATCTGTCCAGCACATCGACCGTTGGGTTTTCCGCCTTCCGCTCGAGCCCGCCAACGTAGGAGCGGTCAACCTCGGCGTCATACGCCAGGCGCTCTTGCGAGAGGCCGCGCCTGACCCGCAGCCGCCGCAGGTTCCAAGCCACCAATGCTCGTCCCTTCATGGCTCCAAGGCGGCCACACTGGAGCCTATTAAACCACGGTCTATAGCCCTATGTTTTCATCGGGTTAGGACAGCAGCTCACCCCTTAGCGTATATTCAAGACTGGACCGATAACATGCGACGGCCAGCGCCGCCGCCAGTTCTGCGCTTGGCTCCGCCATTGGGCTGAAGCATGATCCTTTCGAACAGACCGGCATACACCTTGGGGACCAGTCTCTGATGCAAGCGCCGAGTTTCTGGTGGCGGCCGGGCCGCGGAGCGCTGCTCAGTCCGCTCGCGGCGCTCTATGGCGCGGCGGCATGGCTGCGGCTGCGCAAGCCGGGGCGTAGCGTCGGCGTGCCGGTGATTTGCCTCGGCAACCTCACGGTCGGCGGCGGCGGCAAGACGCCGGCCGCGCTCGCCGTGGGGCGGCTTTTGCTCGCATATGGCCAGCGGCCGTTCTTCTTGAGCCGCGGCTATGGCGGACGGCTCGCCGGACCGGTCCTGGTCCACCGCGCAGTGCATCGCGCGGCCGACGTCGGCGACGAGCCGCTCCTCCTCGCCCGACTTGCGCCGACGATTGTCGCCCGCAATCGCATCGCCGGTGCGCAGATGGCGCGCGGCGAAGGCGCGAGCGTCATCGTGATGGACGACGGATTCCAGAATCCGACGCTGCACAAGGACCTTGCCATCCTGGTCATCGACGGTCGCCGCGGCATCGGCAACGGCCGCGTGCTGCCGGCCGGCCCGCTGCGCGCACCGCTCGAGGCGCAGATGGCGCGGGCTCAGGCGCTCATCGTCGTCGGTCCGCCCGACGACGCTGCGGCGGTCGTGAAGCAGGCCGGCCGGCATGGCGTTGCCCTGTTCCACGCCCGGCTCGAACCCGACCGTCAGACGCTGGACGCCCTTGTCGGCCGGCGGATGCTGGCGTTCGCCGGCATTGCCGACCCGGACAAATTTTTTGCAACGCTATCGGATGCCGGCCTGACCGTCGCCGAAAGGCTGAGCTTTTCCGACCACCATCGCTATACGGCCGCCGAAGCGCAGATGCTGACCGCACGGGCGCAGAGCCAAAATCTCGTACTGCTGACCACCGAAAAGGACCATGTCCGGCTCGCCGGCGATCCACGCCTTGCCGAGCTTGCCGCCCGCGCCGGCGTGCTGCCGGTGCAGCTTGTCATCGAAGAAAGTGCCGCGTTGCGCGAGATGGTGCTCAAAACCGTGAAAGCGCGATGATTTAAGATCGATTCGACGCCGACACGGTTGCTTCACCTCTCCCCGGAGGGGAGAGGTCGAGCGAGCGCAGCGAGCGAGGGTGAGGGGGTTCGGAAGGTTCAGAAAAAGACTGCAGCATCCGAACCCCCTCACCCCGACCCTCGCCCCTGCGGGGAGAGAGAGTGCGCCGTGCCAGCGCTGCCGCATCAACCTAAAATCATTGCACCTAAGGATCCCGTTGCAATCGATTGTCCCGCTTAGCGCCGGTGCTCGCCAGCGCGGCTCTATGTCTTCGCCACGTAGTCGCTGCCGTGCCGCTGCAGCACCGCTTCCGGCGACACGTAGGCCTCCTGCAGGTCGACGCTCCAATAGCGCAATTCCTCGAGCGGAATTTCAACCCCGGTGACGGCGCAGCGCACGTACACGCCCGGCCGGATGACGCGAAAGTCGCCGTCGAGATATTTGACCTCGGCCTCGCCGGGCATCGGGCCGGCACGGTCGGTGCGATTGAGCAAATGCATCTCCCTCGATGCTGCCGCGCGCCGCGGCCCTGCGCCCGCTTGGCTGCTGCCGGCAACATAATCGCTCGCGGGATGCCGCGAAACCCTCGAACTTCGCCGGCGACCCCGCTGCGGCAAATGTGCCCGCCGTGCTACAATATGGTGGGGACGCCGAACAACGTTGCCGAGATGACTTGTCGTTTGATTATCCGCGCCCTCGCCGGCATGGCTTTGTTGTGCGCGACCCACTCCGTCGCGGCCGAGCGCGTCGATATTCCCGAAGGCAGCCTGACGCTGCATGCGATTCTGTACCGTCCCGCTGCGCCGGGCCCGTTTCCGGCGGTGGTGGCGCTGCACGATTGCGGCGGCGTTGATCAGCGTCCCGCGGCGCTGACCCAGCTTTACGGCGCCTGGGGCCAGCATCTCGTCGCCCGCGGCTTCGCGGTAGTGCTGCCGGATTCGTTCGGCTCGCGCGGGCTCGGCCCGCAATGTCGCGTGCGCCACTCCAAAGTCCGCGCCTCGCGCGAGCGCGTTGCCGACGCCGATGCGGCGCGGCGCTGGCTGCAGACGCAAAGCTTCGTCCGTCCGGACCATATCTCCCTGCTCGGCTGGGCCAACGGCGGCACCGCAGCCTTATGGGCGGTGCGGCCCAATGCGGTTCCGCACGACGGTGGCGCCGATTTTCGCTCCGCGGTGGCGTTCTATCCCGGCTGCCGCCGGCTGCGCCTGACGGCGTGGAGCGCCCGCGTGCCGACGCTCATTCTCATTGGCGGCGCCGATGACTGGACGCTGGCCTCGACCTGCCAGCAGATGGTGGCGGGCGCCCGCGGGCGGAGCGCCCGCGCCGAGATCGTCGTCTATCCGGGCGCGCCGCACGAGTTCGATCGCGCCGACGCGCCGCTGCGGCTGCGCACCGGCCTTGCCCACACCGCCGATCCGACCGGCAAAGCGCACCGCGGCACCAACCCGGCCGCCCGCGCCGCCGCGCTCAAGCGCGTGCCGCAATTTTTGGCGCGGTAACGACGGCAAAGAAGCTCGGAATAAGGGGAGCACCGCATCATGAAGCCGACCGCACAGACGGCAGCGACCTTCGACTATATCATTGTCGGCGCCGGCTCCGCCGGCTGCGTACTGGCCAACCGCTTGACCGCTTCGGGGCGGCATCGCGTGCTGTTGTTGGAGGCCGGCGGCCACGATCGCCACATGTGGATTCACATTCCGCTGGGCTTTGCCAAGCTGTTCGACAATCCCAAGGTCAATTGGCTTTACAGCTCCGAACCCGAGCCCGAACTGAACAATCGCCGCATCATTCAGCCGCGCGGCAAGGTGTTGGGCGGATCGAGCTCGATCAACGGCCTGCTCTACATCCGCGGCCAGAAGGAGGACTATGATCATTGGCGCCAGCTCGGCAATGCCGGCTGGGGATTCGACGACGTGCTGCCCTATTTCCGCCGTGCCGAGGATCAGGAACGCGGCGCCGATGAACTGCACGGCGTCGGCGGCCCGCTTGCGGTTTCCGACGTCTGCGAGCCGCATCCGTTGTGCGAGGCCTTCATCGCTGCCGCGGATCAATCCGGCATCCCGCGCAATGACGATTTCAACGGCCCGCGCCAGGAAGGCGCCGGCTATTTTCAGCTCACCACCCGCAACGGCCGGCGCTGGTCGACCGCGGCGGGCTATTTGCGCCAGGCGCGTGGCCGCCACAACCTGAGAGTCGATACCAATGCGCTGGCGACACGCATCGTGTTCGACGGCCGCCGCGCCATCGGCGTCGACTATCGCCAAGGCGGAACGATCCGCACCGCTTATGCCTCTGGCGAAGTCATCCTCGCCGGCGGCGCGTTCAACTCGCCGCAGCTTTTACAGCTCTCCGGCGTCGGGCCCGCAAAACTCCTGCGCGAAGTCGGCATCGAGCCACTTGCTGATATGCCGGG
>JASHPU010000202.1 GCA_030037885.1 Xanthobacteraceae bacterium
GGCATGAGGGGCGAGTTCGATTTCGACAAGCACGCGCTCAAGCGCATCGACTACATCGGCGTCACGTTCCGCACCCGCACGCCCGAAGAAGTGCGCGAGATCGTGCGGGCGATGCGCGCCGATTTGTGGCCGGCGGTCGAGAGCGGCAAGCTGACGCTGCCGATTTACAAGACCTACAAGCTCGCTGACGTCGCCGACGCGCTTTCGGTGATGCGCGCCAACCAGCATTTCGGCAAGATCGTCATCGACGTGGCGTGAGCGGGCTCGGCGGCGGGAAGCGATCCAACTCGATAGGTCTTGGCGCCGTCTACGTTTCCTCCGCCACCACCTCGTGGAATTTTGTGTAGTCAAGCACGAGGCGGCCTTTCGCGGACAGGCTGGTGATGTCGCGATAGCGATGCTGCCAGCGAATGTCCTGTCGCGAATAAATCTGCCGGGCATAGAGCCGCTGCGCGGAATTGTCGTCGACGCCGCTCACGTTGAGGATCAGTGCGCCTTCGCTGGCAGCGAAATCGTCGGCGGTCAGGCCGTAGAACGCGCTGGCTTTGTCAACAATGTGAAGCAGTGTCCAGCTCAGCGAAAACATCGGATGTTCGCTGCGCTCAAGCTTCAATTCGTAATAGCGGCGGAATTGCTCGCGTTCCTTGGTGTTCTCGAGCCGGAACAGCCACAGCCGCGCGGTCGCCTGCGAAATGGTGTCATGCCGCGCATTGGCGACGCGGATCATCAGCGTCGGCTGGCCCTGATAGGTGGTCACAACCGGATGACGGGCGAAAACAAAACGGGCCCTCGGCCGGGAGAACCGGGCGAAGATCAACCCGGTCATCACCGCGAGGAAAGACATTCCAGTGAAGATTTCGACGGTGGCGACGATGTGTCCGTAATTGGTCTGAGGATGCATGTCGCCGTAGCCGACAGTCGCCAGCGTCTCGATCGAGAAGTAGAACAGGCTCAACGGCAGCGGCAGGTTGTCGGCGACATTGGCGACCGGATTGTCGCCGAGCCAATAGATGAAGGCGAAGAACGCGTTGAGCAGAACGAAGATCGCTGCCGCGGAGCCGAAGAACACCGGCCAGTAAACGGTCATCGAGCGATGATAAAGATCGCTCCAGAATCCCGTCCCCAGGCCATGGGTCTCGACCTCGCGCGGACCGATGGTGACGAGGTGGTATTGACGCTTGCCGGTCTTGTGATTTGTCTTTGCCAACGTGAGACTGCCTCGTCCGATTGACGGCGGCTGGCTACGCCGTTGCCTTCGCCTTCAGACGCGGATAGACACGGCGCGCATTGTCCTCGAAAATCTTCTTGCGATCGGAGTCGCTGATCGGCGCCTTGTCAATATACCTTTTGGTGTCGTCGAAGCCGAAGCCGGTCCTCGGATCGTTGCCTTTCACTGCGCCGACCATCTCGGAAGCGAACAGAATGTTGTCGATCGGCACCACCTTGGTGAGCAGGTCGATGCCCGGCTGGTGATACACGCAGGTGTCGAAGAAAATGTTGTCGCCCATGATCTCGGCGAGCTCGGGCTTGCCGTTATTGAGGGCGATGCCGCGGAAGCGGCCCCAATGGAACGGCACCGCGCCGCCGCCGTGCGGAATGACGAATTTCAGCCTGGGAAACGTCTTGAACAGGTCGGAGAGGATGACCTGCATGAACACCATGGTGTCGGCGTTGAGATAGTACGAGCCGGTGGTGTGCATCGCCGGATTGCAGCAGCCGGAGACGTGAATCATGCACGGCACGTCGAGCTCGATCATCTTCTCGTAGAGCGGAAACCACGATTTGTCGGTCATCGGCGGCGAGTTGAAATAGCCGCCGGATGGGTCGGGATTGAGGTTGCAGCCGACGAAGCCCATGCGCACGCAGCGCTCCAGCTCAGCGGCGCAGTTTTTCGGATCGACGCCGGGGGATTGCGGCAGCTGGCACACGCCGATGAAGTTCTTCGGAAACAGCTCGATCACGCGCGCGATCAGGTCATTGCAGATTTGCGACCATTCGATGGACACGCTTTCGTCGCCGATGTGATGGCCCATGCCCGAAGCGCGCGGCGAGAAGATCGTCAGATCGGTGCCGCGCTCGCGCTGCAGCTTGAGCTGGTTGCCTTCGATGCTGCCCCGGATCTCGTCGTCGGGCAGCTTCAGCGCGGCGCGCGGCGGCATCGCCGCCTTGTTCTTGGCGTTGGCCGCCGCAGTCTGTTCCTTGCGGAAGCGGTGCAGGTCCCTGGGTTCGGTGGTGTAGTGGCCGTGGCAATCGATAATCATGGCACCATCGTTCGAGCGTGCGGGGAATGGGCGGATGCTACGGCGCTCGCCGCCATTGTCAAACCGGCGCGGCCATCGCTAATGTCGCCTTCCCGCCGCGGATGTTTGCCAAGATGACATGGCCTTCATGGCTTACGCTCAAGTCCCGCCGCAGACCGGCGGCGGAACCATCCCTGACCGCCTGTCCGACCTGCGGCAGGGAAATGGACCAGATCGAGAAAACGACCATGACGGGCTCCGATAGGCGCACCTACCGCTGCGGGCGTTGCGGCGAGGAGCACATCGTCAATTTCGGTCCGGCGCTGTGGAAGATCCTAGCGGACGCGCGCGAGGCGGACGAAAAACGGGAGAAACAGAATGGCTGATAGTCCACGGCTCAACGGCGTCATCCGCGCGCTCGAAGCCGGCC
>JASHPU010000203.1 GCA_030037885.1 Xanthobacteraceae bacterium
CGAAGCCAAAGAGGAGATGGCCGAGATCGTCCAATTTCTCAAGGACCCGAAACAGTACGGCAGGCTTGGCGCCCGCGTGCCCAAGGGCGTGCTCCTGGTCGGGCCGCCCGGCACCGGCAAGACGCTGCTGGCGCGCGCCGTCGCCGGCGAAGCCGGCGTGCCGTTCTTCTCGATCAACGGCTCGGAGTTCGTCGAAATGTTCGTCGGCGTCGGTGCCGCGCGGGTGCGCGACCTGTTCGAACAGGCCCGCGCCAAGGCGCCCGCCATCATCTTCATCGACGAGCTCGACGCCATGGGCCGCGCCCGCGGCGCCTTCGCCTATGGCGGCCACGACGAGAAGGAGCAGACGCTCAATCAGCTTCTGGTCGAGCTCGACGGCTTCGATTCGCGCACCGGCCTCGTCCTGATCGCCGCCACCAACCGGCCGGAAATTCTCGATCCGGCGCTGCTGCGCGCCGGCCGCTTCGACCGCCAGGTTCTGGTCGACCGCCCCGACAAGGCCGGCCGCATCGACATCGTCAACATTTACCTCAAGGGCCATCGGCTCGGTCCCGACGTCGATCCCGAGCAGATCGCCGCGCTGACGCCCGGCTTCACCGGAGCGGACCTCGCCAATCTCGTCAACGAGGCGGCGCTGATCGCCACACGGCATCGCGCCAACCAGATCACGATGGACGATTTCACCAATGCCGTGGAGCGGATCATTGCCGGGCTGGAGAAGCGCAAGCGCGTGCTCAATGCCAAGGAGCGCCAGGTCGTCGCCTATCACGAGATGGGCCACGCGCTGACCGCGATGTCGCTCCCTGGCGTCGATCGCGTGCACAAGGTCTCGATCATTCCCCGCGGCATCGGCGCGCTCGGCTACACCATTCAGCGGCCGACCGAGGATCGCTTCCTGATGACGCGCGAGGAGCTCGACAACAAGATGGCGGTGCTGCTCGGCGGCCGTGCCGCGGAATGGATCGTGTTCGGCCACCTCTCGACCGGCGCCGCCGACGACCTCGCCAAGGTCACCGACATGGCCCGCGACATGGTCATGCGCTTCGGCATGGACAAAGAGCTCGGCCCGGTGTCGTACGAGAGCCCGCGCTCGCCGTTCCTGATCAACGCGCCGTCGCCCGAAGGCTGGCAGGAGCGCCGCTACAGCGACGAAACCGCGCATGCCATCGACCAGGCGGTGCAGCACATCGTGCAGACCTCGTTCGACCGCACCGTGACGATCCTCCGGGATCACCGCGATCTGCTGGAGCGCGGCGCCAAAATGCTGCTGGATAAAGAGACGCTCGACGACACCGAGCTGCGCGAATTCGAAGACGAGGTCCGGGTCGCGGCACGCGAGCCGGCAGTGCCGTTGGCGCCGCGGGCGGTGAACTGACCTCGCATCTGCCTTACAAGCGGCGTTGTGTTCACCTCATCCTGAGGTGGCCGCGAAGCGGCCCTCGAAGGATGTAGGCCAAGGCGCTGCGGCCTCACCCTTCGAGGCTCGGCGCTTCGCGCCGAGCACCTCAGGGTGAGGATGAATGTTGGTGGCGTGACGCTACCGCCGCTGGCAGAACAACGGCCCGGCTGCTAAAGCCATCGTGCCCATCGCACGGACGCAGCAGCGGGTTCATGACGCCTCAGTTCAATATGGTCGGCTACGAGATTTCGGTCTGGCTCTTGCCGATCCTGATCGCGGTGACGTTCCACGAGGCGGCGCACGGTATCGTCGCCCATCTGCTCGGCGACGACACCGCTTGGCGGCTCGGCCGCGTCAGCCTCAATCCGTTCAAGCACATCGATCCGTTCGGCACCGTCGTGCTGCCGGCCTTGCTGCTGTTGGCCCATTCGCCGTTCCTGTTCGGCTATGCCAAGCCGGTGCCGGTGAATTTCCGCGCGCTGCGCCATCCCCGCCGCGACATGATCCTGGTCGCGGCGGCGGGCCCGGTCATGAACCTGATCCTGGCAACGCTCGCCGCGCTCGGCTTCCATCTCCTCGGCTACGCGCCCGACCTTGTGGTGCGCTTTGTCGGCGAGAACTTGCGCAACTTGCTGGTGCTCAACGTCGTGCTCGCCGTGTTCAATCTGGTGCCGATCCCGCCGCTCGACGGCGGCCGCATCCTGGTCGGCGTGCTGCCCAAGGCGCTGGCAAGGCCGCTGGCGCGGCTCGAACCTTACGGCCTCGTCATCCTGATCGGGCTCCTGATCGTCCTGCCGCTCCTCGGCGCGCAGTTCGATCTCGACCTCAATTTCATCTCAATCGCGATCGCGCGCGCCACGCGGGCCATCATCGGCGCGATCCTGCAGATCACCGGCAATGGTTGAAGGCGCCGGAGTACCCTCGGCGGCAGATTCATTCATGAGGGCGGAGGGCGGATTAGCGTTAGCGTAATCCGCCAATTCGGTTCGCGTCACGGCGGATTACGCCTTCGGCTGGCCCGTTTTCCGGTTCAATTGAATCGTTCTCAATTCGTCATTGCCGGGCTTGACCCGGCAATCCATGCTGCGGTTGAACTTACGTACCCTTGCGAACAGCATCAATCACCGACACGTCAGCATGGATGCGCGGGTCAAGCCCGCGCATGACGAGTAATATAAGAGTGGTTCACTCCGAAAGGAAACCGCTTTAGCCCGTCGACGTGCTGCTTAGGTCGCGCGTGTACGCTTAAACTTTTCAATCACCATGTCGGCGCCGTCCTGCAGGAGCTTGTCGAGCGCGAGCCCTCAAGGTGCAGCCCGAATATTTTTTCGAAGGCGCGCCGAAAAGCGAAAAGATAAAATCCCTGCCATATCCGCCGGGCGTCAAGCTTTTAGACGAGTTCCCGGACGCGGTAGAACATTACTCCCTTCTCCGATGCTTCCTGAAAATCAAAGATCGTCAGATGAAGCGCCACATTGTGGCACTCGTTCAACGCGTCGCGGATAACCAGTGATTCAAAACTGTTGCCATCCACTTTTCGGCGCCGTAGGGTGAGCTGAGCGCAGCGAAGCCCACGCGGTTCGATGAGCCGGGGATGAACACGCGGGCACGGCGCTTCGCGCCTTTGTCCACGCTACGCTTGCTGGTCAACCGCGACGTCAAGGCCGATGAGACAAACGGCGTCTGGCCTTTGCCAAAGTGCGTGCTATGTACGCAATGGGAGTCGGACCAGCCGAATGCCGCAAGGGACGCTGTTTACGGAAGACTTTCTCAATGAGGGCATCCAGGGAACGGATGCTTGGCGAGGTATTACGACTGGTGCTTTGCTGGCCTTCCGCCAATTATTGCAAACCACCTTCAACGCGGTTGCCGATCCGGTGCGTCTCAATGAGGCGCAGACCGAGGAACGCATCGTTAAACCGATCCTTGAGAGTCTCGGATGGCACGGATGTTTCTGGGTTCAGGAGCGGCTTGAAACCAAGGGCCGAGCTAACGTCCCCGATTACCTGTTTTTCGGAACGCCGGAAGACTTCGCCAAGGCCGATCGCCAGCGCAGTGCAAGGGGGCGGTATCCGTTCGCGATCGCCGTTGGCGACGCCAAAGCATGGGCTATTGATTTGGACCGGCGCGGGTCCGGCGCAGGCGCGGAGGAAACTCCGTCCGGGCAAATTCTGCGATACCTGTCGCGTGCCGAAACCCAATCCGAGCGTAAGATTCAGTGGGCCATTCTCACCAGTGGCTGGCGCTGGCGACTCTACTACCAAGGCGCAAAATCACGGCTCGAAGAATTTTTCGAGGTTGACCTTGGTTGGCTGTTGGCGGTCGCTGGCATCCAAGGCGAACTTGGCATAGGGACACGTCCTGCCAACTTCCAAGATGATACCGCTTGGCGCGAGCATCTGCTGACGCTGTTCTGGCTGATGTTTCGCCGCGAGGCCTTTCTGCCGGGGGCTGACGGGCGCACGTTCCATCAAGTCGCGCTGGCCGAGGGCCGCGATTGGGAAGCCAAGGTCCGCCAGAGCCTCGCTGGCGTCGTTTTCGAAGGGGTGTTCCCCGACCTGATACGGGCTTTGGCGCGTTCCGATTCGCAAGCTCCCGATCCTATTACGCCGTCTTACCTCGGAGTCATTCGCGAAGCGGCGTTGACGCAGCTTTATCGCCTGCTGTTCGCGCTCTATGCTGAAGATCGTGATTTACTACCGAAACGCGACCCGAATTACGGAGGCCTGTCGCGCCTGCGCGACGAAGTTGCCCAGCGCGTCGATGCCGGCACGGTACTGAGCGGACGTCGCAAAAGCTATGCACACGTGTGTGCCGAATTGTTTGTCACCATCGATGAGGGCGACGATACGCTTGGTGTGCCGCCGTACAACGGTGGTCTGTTTTCCGACAAAACGGCGGCCACCGAGCTTCTTGAGCGTGCGGTTCTATCGGACGCCGATTTTGCGCCGCTGCTCGATCGTCTTGCGCGCACCAAAAAGGATGGGCGACGGGTTCGCATAAACTTCCGCGATCTCTCCGTACAGCAACTCGGCTCAATCTACGAGCGCCTGCTCGAACACGAGCCGATTGTTGCGCCAGACAAACCCGACGGCATCGACATCCGCCTTAACCCGTTCGCGCGCAAGGGTTCCGGTAGCTATTACACGCCAGACGAATTGGTAAAGCTTATCATCCAGCGCACCGTCGGCCCGCTGGTGGAGGAGAAGCGAACGACCTTTCTCAAGCGAGCTGAAGAATTGTCGAAAGATCGGCAGCGCAAGGAGCTGCGCCTCGCTGAACTTTACAAGCTCGACCCAGCCGAAGCCGTGCTCAATCTGAAAGTGGTCGACCCGGCCATGGGGTCGGGTCACTTCCTTGTCTCGTTCGTCGATTATCTCGCCGAACGCGTGATTACCTTGATGATCGAGGCACAGCATGACGTCACGTGGGCCGACTATGTGTCCCCTCTGGTTGGCCGCCTGGCCGATATATGGGCGAAAATTCGCGCCGAAGCCGACAAGCACGGTTGGCTGATCCGGGATGATCAGCTGAGCGATAAGAATCTGATCAAACGCTTTATCCTCAAGCGATGCGTTTACGGCGTTGATAAAAATCCCATGGCCGTTGAGCTCGCCAAGGTGTCACTGTGGCTCCACACCTTTACCGCCGGCGCACCGCTATCCTTTCTCGATCATCACCTGAAATGCGGCGACTCGCTTTACGGCGAGTGGGTGCGCAAGGCGCTCGATGAGCTCGCCGCACGCGGCACGTTGATGATCAGCGACGCGGTACGCTCGGCGGAGGCCAGCATTGCCGGCATGGCGCTGGTCGAAAGCCGCAGCGACGCCGATATTGCTGAGGTCAAACAGAGTGCCGAGGACTATCACAGCGTCGAAGCCAAGACCGAGCCGCTCCGACACTTTCTTGACTTCTGGCACGCAGTGAAATGGCTCGATCTCTCATCGGACGAAAAGAAGGCCTTGCAGGCGCTGTTTGATGGGCATTTCGGTCAGCCGCTGCCAATCGCCGCCGGCCTGACGCCGCCCAACCCGCCGGCCGGTGCGCAAAATGGCGAGAATGGCCTGTTCGGCGATGCTGTGCGCCAGCTTGCGCTGGCCGGCACCGGCGTTGCCTCCGCACAGGACTACATCGTGTTGAAAGCGCTGTTGCAGAAGGCGCACTCGCTTTCCGCCGAACAAAAATTCCTGCATTGGCAGATTGCATTTCCCGGCGTGTGGAAAAACTGGACCAGCGGCGATCTCGATGGCGGATTCGATGCCGTGATTGGCAATCCGCCGTGGGACCGCATGAAGATGCAGGAGGTCGAATGGTTCGCGGCGCGCGCACCGACGGTGGCCCACCAGGCCCGCGCCGCTGACCGCAAGCGGCTGATTGAAAGCATGAAGGCCGCCGGCGACCCGCTGATCGCACAGTACGAGCGCGCCGCTAAGATCGCCGACAACGCCATGCAACGTGCGCGCAAAAGCGGCGACTATCCGCTGCTGTCGCGCGGCGATATCAACATCTATTCCTTGTTTGTTGAACGCGCGCAGGAGCTGATCAAGACCGATGGAATCGCCGGGTTACTGACGCCTTCGGGGATTGCTTCCGACCTCGGCGCGTCTACGTTCTTCCGCAAAGTTGCAACATCCGGACGCGCGCAGTGCTTGTTCGACTTCGAGAACCGGCGCGGCGACGGGCGCGAGCCGTTCTTTCCCGATATCGACAGCCGGTTCAAATTCTGCACGTTCGTATGCGGCGGGCCAAAACGCAAAGTGCCGAGGACGGAATGTGCCTTTTTTCTACGCGATCCACCTGATCGCGTTGCCGATCAGAACCGCTTTGCCCTGTCTGCTGCGGATTTTTCCCTGGTAAACCCGAATACCGGCACAGCGCCCATCTTCCGAACGAAGCGCGACGCCGACCTGACAACCGCGATCTACCGCCGCCTCCCGGTGCTGGTGGACCGCTCGGGCGGGACCGAGAAGAAAGCTTGGCCGGTCCGGTACATGACGATGTTCCACATGACGAACGATAGTCAGCTGTTCTGGACGCGGGAGCGATTGGAAAAGGAACGTGCGTATCCGACAAATCTTGGGCATTGGCGCAAAGGCGAACGAGAATGGGTGCCGCTGTATGTTGGCCGAATGGTTCATCAATTCAACCATCGAGCGGCAACAGTTGAGCTGCACGATGAAAATGTGCACAATCCCGCGATCTCTGAGCATATTGATGAAACGCTGTTACGTGATCCTAACTTCTTTCCCGAGCCGCAATACTGGATTGAAGGCTCGAACGTTGATTGGCCGGCAAATCAATCTGTGCAGCTCGGATTTCGTGATATCGCGAGGACGAACGACGCTCGTACCTTTATTTCGGCTTTGATTCCGTTGGCAGGAGTTGGCAACAAGCTGCCGTTAATTCAGGTGCCGAAAGTCCTGCTTTCCACGTACCTAGTCGCGAACTTCAACAGTTTTGTATTCGACTTTGTGATTCGTAACAAATCGCAAAGTACGAGCCTTAACTGGTACATCGTCGAACAGCTACCAATTATCGGTTCCGAGCATTACCAACGTCGCTTCGGCGGACTCAGCGCTGCCGAGATCGTCAAGGACCATGTGCTGCGCCTCACCTACACTGCTCACGACATGGCACTGTTCGCGCGCGATATGGGCTATGTTAATAAGAATGGCGCAGTGAAGCCGCCGATCATCTGGAACGAGACAGAGCGGCGGCATCTTCGTGCACGGCTCGATGCGCTGTACTTTATTCTTTACGGCGTTACGGACGAGGATGACGCTCGTTATATCCTCTCCACTTTCCCGATCATCGAGCGCAAGGACCGCGAGGCGTTCGAGGGCGTCTATCTCACCTGCGAACTGATTCTCTGGTACAAACGCGCGCTCGAAGCGCGTGATCCCGACTCGACGGCCCCGGAGGCCGATGTCATTCGCCTCGCAAAGGAGCGCGCAGTTCGAGGCCGAACGCCAAATCTCGTTGATAACGGACCCAGGCGGCGCGACTCATGTTAACTTTCCGCCTGTTGACGACATCATATGGTTCGACCGAACTATCCGCAGGCCATGCCAAGTTCAACTCAACGCGACCTGTTCGAGAGCGAAGCGCAACCTGAATTGTCCGCGGCCGACGCGGCACCTCCGGCCTATCGGTCCGATCCGGACCAGGTCCGTGCGCGGCTGCAGGCGATCTTGGCCGAAGCGCGCGCGCCGGAAAAGCTGCCTTGGGATCGCGACAAGCTCCTGGGCTATCGCACCATCTTTCCGCAAATGGCCGGCTGGCTGCCTGACGAAGAAGGCGCGCTCCGCCACCCCTTATTATTTGGAGGCAGCCTTCGTGCAGTGGCTTGGCAAAGCTCGGGCGCGAACAAAAAACGCGTCGCGAGACTGCGATCGCTTATCCTCACCCGCGCAGCGGGGGAGGATGAAGAGCGCCGGGCCGCGTCGCTTCTGAGAATTTTTCGCGGGCTTACTTGCGTCGATTCAGCATGGACCGCCGGGTCAAGCCCGGCGGTGACGATAATAAGGAAAAGCGTCATGAGAACGAGACGATTTGTACTCGTCACGGTCGGCGCCAATAATCGAACGCTACGAAGCGGCGGCGCGGCGGGGCATCGCGGCCGGATGGCCGACCTTGAAAATCTCATCGAGGCACCAGCGCGCCAGCTCGCCGCCGGAGGCAAACCAGACACCGCCTGAGCCGCGCATGTGCCGGATGATGGTGCGCAACGCGTTGGCCCGGCCGGGACGGCCGGAAATGTACGGATGGAACTGGAACGGGCAGTACGTCGGCGCCGCTTTGGACTCTTCGTGAAATTCGTCGAACATCGCCTTCCAGACGATGAGCGCGTTATGCGGATTGCCGGCGTCGCTGGCGCGATGCTGATAGGTCCGGCCGTCGCCGAACGGCTGACGCGGCAGTTCGACCAGCGCGCCGCGGTCGCTTTGCCACAGGAACGGCAGATCGTGCGAGAACGAATTGCTGTTCCAGATAAAACCGTGCTCGATCAACAGTTCGAGGCTGTTCGGGCTTTGCGTGCAGGAGCGCCAGCCGAGCGGGCGCTGCCCGGTGCGGGCGCGGATCATATCGATGGTCTTGCGCATCACGTCGCGCTCCTGGTCGCGGGTCAGGCTGCGCGCGACTTCGTGGTGATAGCCGTGACCGGCGATCTCATGGCCGGCGGCGACGATCGCCTTGACCGCATCGGGATAGCGCTCGGCAATGGCGCCGCAGGTGAAGAACGTCGCCTTCACGCCCTCCTCATGCAGGATGCGCAGGATGCGCCAGACGCCGGTGTGCGGCCCGTATTCGCACTGGGTGTATTCTTCGTGATCGCGGGTGCCGTCTTCGAGCGGCCGCACGTCTTCGCCGCCCTGGAAATCGAAGGTCAGCGTCACGGCAACGCGTGCATCGTTCGGCCAGCGAAAACGCCCATTGTCATGGCGGTCTTGCAGCATTTGTTTCGCCTCCTTGGCGTTCGCCGCAGATTCTAGACGAGGCGCATGATTGCTTCCACGATCACGCACGTCACCACGGCGCGCAGCGCAAATGGCCTTTCCAATCGCAATAGCCGAAGCCCGGCCGGCAGCAGCCGAACGAGGCGCGCGTGCAGAAGTAGACCTCGTCATCGAGGCCGCAATGGTTCGAGCAGTAGAAGCGGCCCGCGCCATCGAAATGGCAATGGTTGCGGAACCTCGGCGGCAACGCCCGGGGAGGCTGCCAATCTGCCGCGATCAGCGGCGTGTCATTCAATCCTCTGTCGAGCGCCAAGCACGAGCCGCCAAGAGAAAACGCGAAAGCGATCGTCGATGCCGCGAGGCCGGCAACGCCCGCACGTCTAGGCAATCGAGTACGGATCATCCCCAGCATCGCGGTCTTCATCCTTCCTGTGCTTCGGCGACCGGCTCGGCCGCCTGCGTTTCGCGCGGCGGCGACTCCTTGCCGGCGGACGCATGGCTGATCGGCAGGTCAATGGTGAAACGCGAGCCGGCGCCTTCCCGGCTCTCCACCGCGACACGGCCGCCGTGCCGGTCGACGACCATCTTCACGAAATGAAGACCGACGCCGGTGCCGACGATGCCGGAGACGTTGCTGCCGCGATGATAGCGCTCGAACAGCCGCTCGAGGTCGGCCGGCGGAATGCCGATGCCGTGGTCCGTGATCGCCACGGTGGCTTCGGTTGCGGTGCTCGCGGCGGCGACCTCGATGGCGCCGCCGTGCGGCGAGTATTTGACCGCGTTCGAGAGGAGATTGCTGAACACCTGGAACAGCAATTTGGCGTCGCCATTGACCGGCAGCGGCACGCCGGCAAAGCGCTCGACGATCTGAGCGCCCGGCACCATCTCGCGATGCAGCTGGCAGACTTCGCGCAGTAGCGCTGCCAGATCGATCGCGGCCGGCTCGTAGTACAGGCCGGCGCTGCCGTCGGTCAGCCGCGATGAATTGAGCAGATTGTCGATCAGGTGTGTCATGCGCAAAACGGCGCTGCGGATTTTTCCGGCGCGTTCGCCGATCTCGGCGGGCCGCACCGCCTCCTTGGTCTTGTCGAGGCGGCGGGCATGGCCGTCGATCACGGTCAACGGCGTGCGGAATTCGTGCGACGCCATGGAGACGAAATTGCGCTGCAAGAGCGCGAGCCGCTGCTCCTGCGCCAATTGCTCCTCGAGCATGGCGGCCTGGCGCGCCAGCGTGCGCTGGCTGCGCATCAGCTCGATGGCATTGTTGCGGAAGATCACGGTCGCCTGCGCCATCTCGCCGATCTCGTCGCGCCGCTCGGTGCCGGCGATATCGACCGCGGTGTCGCTTCCGGCGAGCCGGCGCATGCGGTCGGCAAGGCGGCGCAGCGGCTGCGAGATCGAGCGGCTGATGTGGATCAGCGCGGCAACCACCAGCACGCCGGCGACCAGCATGACCAGCACGATCAGCCACAGCGCCTGCCGATAGGCGACGCCGAGCCGGTCGCTTGCCGCCTGCGCGTCGACGACGGCGCGATCGGTCAATTGGCCGAGCGTGTCGCTTGCTGCATTGTAAGCGGCGCGCGATCGACCGCGGTAGATCGCAACCGCCTCGGCCTTGCGGCCGCTGCGCGACAATTCCAGCATCTGATTGACGATGGCGCGGTACGCGGTCCAGTGCTGCTTGAATTGCCCGTAAAGCTCGTTCTCGGCGGCGTCATGGCGGATACGCTCGAACTCGCGCTCGGAGTCGGCGATGATGCGGTCGAGCTTGGCCATTTCGCTCTCGCTCGCCGCGGTCTCGGCCGCACCCGCGGACAAAAGATTGCCGCCTTCGATGGCGCGGAAGTCGGAGGTGTAATTGTTGAGATCGCCGAGCGCGCGCATGGTCGGCAGCCAGGTCTGCGCGACCTCGGCCGACAGCGCATCGAAATTGCTCAGCCGCCACAGGCTGAACGCGCCCAGCGCCGCGACCAGCGCGAAGAACAACAGGAAGACCGCGGCCAAATGGAAGCGGATCGATCGCGGCTGCCGCATGCAAAGGCCCATCGCTGCCAAGACGCGCGCCGGCCGGCTTGCCATCGCGACGGCGCCTTATCATACACTTATACAGGAGGCCGGCGGGCCGGCCAAACCGCGCGCAGCAAGCGTTCATGCGCGCGTGGCGGCGCAGCGGCCGATGCCAACCAGTCGGTTACGGTTTACGATGTCTGAAGCGCCGAAAAAAATCCTCTGCATCGAAGACGACCGCGAGACCGCGGCGCTGATCGCCGAGGAATTGGTCGATCGCGGCTACGACGTGACCCTCGCCCATGACGGCCGCGAAGGGCTTGCCGCCGTCCTGCGGATCATGCCGGATCTGGTGCTGTCGGACGTCAGCATGCCGGCGATGTCGGGCTTCGAGCTGTTGGATCGGCTGGTGGCGCTGGCGCCGCGCTTTACCCGCATGCCGTTCGTGTTTCTGACCGCGCTCACCGACCGCGACAACGAGCTCAAGGGCCGGCAATTGGGCGCCGACGATTACGTCACCAAGCCGATCGATTTCGACATGCTGGCGGCGATCATCGCGGCCCGGCTCGCCGGGGTGGCCCGCGCCGGACTATGGCCGAAGACGATCGCGCTCAATGAGCGCGAGGTCGAGGTGCTGACCTGGGTGGCGCGCGGCAAGACCTCCGCCGACATCGCGCAAATCATCGGCCTGACCAAGCGCACCGTCGACTTTCACATCGACAATGCCAGGGAAAAGCTCGGCGCGGCGACCCGCACCGAGGCGGTGGTCAAGGCGGCGAGCGGCAAGCTGATCGAGCCGTAGCCGCACTTTCGACTGTCATTCCGGATCGCCGCGAAGCGGCGAGTCCGCAATCCATAACCCCGGCACAGGGATTATGGATTGCGGGCTCCTCGCGGAGCTTGTCATCGGGCCGGCCCACTTCGGGCCGGACCCGTTGGCTCGGCCCCGGAATGACGAATCAATCACCACACCGCGATAAGACAAATGAGCGAGAACGGCACCGCCACCAGGCCGAGATAGAGCCAGGTGCGGTAGCCGTGCTTGTCGCGCGGCCCCCTGAACAACTGGACCACAAGCCATACCGCAACGGCAAAGCCGAGCAGCATGCGCACCATGTCGCTCGGCGTGTCGTAAGCGGTCCAGAACGTCTCGTTTTGCGGCATGCTGACCAGAAACGTGATCAGCACCAGCACGACAATGAACAGCGTGCGCAAGACAATGGCGGCAATGCGCAGGCCGGCCGGAATCGGGTCGTCCGGCAGCGCCGCTTCGGGTGGATTGTCGAGCCGCGCCACTTGCTTGCTCCAAAAGGCATGCATGGCACTGTCTGCTGCCTGGCCGGCGATGCGCTAGGCGAGGCCTACGCTCCTGGCTCCTGCTTAGAGGAGCCCAGCACAAATAATATAAAAATAATATAGATCGGACGAGTGAGTCGGTGAAGGGGCCGCGCCAGCCGCGGGGCGTCACCGCTTGGGACGAAAGCTTGTGCCGTTGATGCCCGTCGCGGCCGGTTTGGCTGGGCCGCCGAGCGGCTTCAGGCCCGTCACTGGACGCGTGAAGGCAGCGCCGTCGATTGCGCCACGGTTCAAGGCCAGCGGTCGCGGAGGCGGCGCGGCCATTCGCGGCGCCGGCGAACTCCTGCCACCGAAGAGCACTGCACCGCCGGATGGCGCGGGCGCGGCGAACGGCGGGACGGCGGCCGCATGGCCGAGAGTGAGCGTGGGCCTCTGGGTTGCGTCCGGCCGCGGCATCGGCAATCCAATCGCATTGCGATCGACGATCGTCGGGCTGCCGCGGACGATCGATCGCTCGTTGGCAGGCGCAATCTTCAGCTGCGGCGCCCGGCCGGCGCCGCCCGGCTTGGTCGATCGGCCGGAGGGCAAGCCGATGGGACCATCGCGCTCGCCGCCGCCTTTGTTCTCGCTTGACGCGGCCACATGACCCGCCGCGCCGGCATTGGCCGCTGCCGGCTGCTGTGCGAGCACGGCCCGCGTCGACATGGCGGCGAGCAGCGCGCCCGCCGCCATGCACAGAACGATACGCGCGACGTGACGGGGCAATCTTCTCACGCTCATGCCGAAGCCTCCGGCGCCTCCGGCACGGCGGGCGGAGCCGACGCCGGCCGGTCGAGAACCAGCGCCAACAGGGCCGGCACGACGACAAGAAGAATGATCGGCCCGATGAACATGCCGCCGACCACCACGGTGGCCAGCGGACGCTGCACCTGACTGCCGATGCCGCTCGACAGCGCCGCCGGCAACAGGCCGATGCAGGCCGACAGCGCCATCATCAGGATCGGGCGCATCTGCCGCTGCAGCGCCTGCAGCATCGCTTCGCCCGGCGCCACGCCGTCGGCAGCCAGCAGATGGTAGGCATTGATGATGAGAATGCCGCTCATCACCGAGACGCCGAGCAGCGACACGAAGCCGATCGCCGCCGAAATGCTGAATGCAAGCCCCGTCAGATAGAGCGCGAGAACGCCGCCGCCGGCAGCGAATGGGATGCCGGCAAGCGCCAGCAGGCTGTCGCGCACCGAGTTGAACAGCGCGTAGAGCAGCAACACGATCAGCAGCAGACTGACCGGCACGATGAGGGCAAGCCGCGCCTTGGCCTGCTGCAGTTCCTCGAACTCGCCAGCCCAGAGGATGCGATAGCCGGTCGGCAGGTGCACGTTTTTTGCAATCCTTTGCTGCGCATCGGCGACGGTGCTGCCGAGGTCGCGACCGCGCACGCTGAATTTCACCGGAATATAACGCTCGTTGCGCTCGTGATAGATGTAAGAAGCGCCGGTATCGAGTGAAATGTCGGCAAGCTCGCTCAACGGCACGTAGGCGTTGACGCCGCTCGGCGTCTGATATCCGACTTTGATATTGCGCACGCTGTCGAGATTGTCGCGATATTTTTCGGCCAAGCGGACCGTGACGTTGAATTGACGGTCCGATTCCAGCAGCGTCGTCGCCACCGTGCCGCCGAGCGCCGCCTGGATCACATTATTGATGTCGCCGGCATTGAGCCCGTAGCGAGCCGCCTTGTCGCGATCCACCCTGATGTTCAGGTTGGGTTGCCCAAGCACCGGGAACATGCCGAGATCGGTGATGCCGTCGACCTGCGCCATCTGCTTCATGACCTCGCCGGCGAGCTTTTCCAGCTCGCCGAGATTACGGCCGACGATCTTCACCGAATTGGCGCCTTTGACGCCGGACAGTCCCTCCTCGATGTTGTCCTGAATGTATTGCGAGAAGTTGAAATCGATGCCGGTGAACTCGCTGGCAAACTCGTTCTGTAGTTCGCCGATCAGTTTTTCCTTGGTCATGCCCGGCGCCCAGTCTTCGAACGGCTTGAGCGGCACGAAGAACTCGGCGTTGTTGAAGCCGGAGGCGTCGCTGCCGTTGTCGGGACGGCCGTGCTGCGAGACGACCGTGATCACTTCGGGGTGGCGCAGCAGAATTTCACGGATGCGGTCGACGATCGGCATGCCGGCTTCGAGCGAGATGGTCGGCGGCATGGTGGCGCGTATCCACAGGTTGCCCTCCTCCAGGGCCGGCAAAAACTCGGTGCCGAGCCGCGGCACCAGCACGGCAAAGACGGCGAGGCAGGCGGCGGCAACGGCGAGCATGACGCGGCGGTGCGACAGCGACCAGTGCAGCATCGGCGTATAGAGCCGGCGCAGGCCGTGCACGATCACGGTTTCGACTTCGGCGACGCGCGCCGGCAGCAGATAAGAGGCCAGCACCGGCGTGACCGTGAAGGTCGCGATCAGCGCGCCGATCAGGGCATAGCCGTAGGTGCGCGCCATCGGGTTGAAAATCTGGCCCTCGACGCCCTGCATGCTAAACAGCGGAATGAACGCGGCGACGATGATCGCGGTGGAAAAGAACACGGCGCGGTCGATTTGCAGGGCGCTGATCAGAATGAGCCGGAGCCGATCGGTCCAGGTCGGGTTGCCGGCGGTCGGATCGGCGCCCCAGCGTTGTTCTGCCAACGCCTGCAGCAGCCGGGTTCGCTGCTCCGGGCCGGCCTGGAAATTGCGGTAGATGTTCTCGACCAGGATAACGGCGGAGTCGACGATGATGCCGAAATCGACGGCGCCGACCGACAACAGATTGGCATCCTCGCCGCGCAGCACCAGGATGATCACGGCAAAGAACAGCGCGAACGGGATATTGGCGCCGACGATGATGGCGCTGCGCAGGTCGCCGAGAAAGATCCACTGAATGAAGAAGATCAGGATGCAGCCGTACACCAGGTTGTGCAGCACGGTGCTGGAGGTCACGGCGACGAGCGAGGTGCGGTCGTAGAACGGCACCAGCTTGACGCCGGGCGGCAACGTGCCGTCGCTGTTGATCGTCTCGATTTCCTGCCGCACCCGCGGCACCACGTCGTTGGTATGCGCGGTGCGGTTCATGACCACGATCGCCTCGACGATGTCGTCGTCGTGATCGCGCCCGGCCTTGCCGAGCCGCGGCACGACGCCGACATGGACGTTGGCCACGTCCTTGACGCGCACCGGCACGCCGTTCGACTGTGCCAGCACCACGTTCTCGATGTCGGCGACGTGATAGCCTTGCGTCAAATCCTCGTCGCCGCCGCTATTGAGCAGGCCGACGCCGCGGATATTGACCGATTGCTGGCCGAAATTGATGGTGCGGCCGCCGACATTGACGTTGGCGTTGCCGATCGCGGCGATGACCTGCGGCAGCGTGACGTTGTAGGCGTCGAGCTTATTGAGATCGACGTCGACGTCGAATTGTTTGGTCGTGCCGCCCCAGGTATTGACTTGAACGACCCCGGGAACGGTGAGCAGGCGGCGCTGCACGATCCAATCCTGGATCGTGCGCAAATTGGTCAAGCCGAAATGCGGCGGGCCAACGACCTGGTAGCGAAACACTTCGCCGACCAGGCTGGAGCCCTGAATGGTCGGCACCACGTTGTTGGGCAGGCTGACATTCTGCTGCAGATTGATCGCGGTCTGAGTGAGCGCGAAGTAGTAGTCGACGCCGTATTTGAACGTCACGCGCACGAACGACAGGCCGTAGAACGAGGTGGAGCGGATGACGTCGACGCCCGGCGTGGCGGCAAGCCCGACCTCGATCGGGATCGTGTAATAACGTTCCATCTCCTCGGCGGACTGGCCGGGCGCCTGCGCCGTGATCTCCAAAATCACCGGCGCGGGATTCGGATAGGCCTCGATGTTGAGCCGCGTGAAGGCGACTACGCCGCCGGCGATGAAGAGCAATAGACACAAAAGAACGATCGGCCGGCGCGTCAGTCCGAACTGCAGGACGGATTTGAGCACGGCCTGATTCTCACTCGGCTGCGGCGCGCGCGGTCATCACAATCCACCGCCCGTTAAGGGGATTCGGTCGCCAGCGTATTGCTGAGAAACAGCGCGCCGTCGGTGGCGACCAGCTCGCCGACCTTGACGCCTTCGACAATCTGCCGGTAACCGTTGCGCTCTTGGCCGATCTTGACCGTTCGCCGGGTGAAGCGGCGGCGGTCGGCGGTCACCCAGACGGTCATGGTGCCGTCGCCTTCGCGAACCACGCCGGCGCCCGGAATCGCCGGCGAGCGAACCGGCGCGCCGACGCTGATGGTGAAATTGGCGAACATGCCCGCGCGCAATTCGTGCTGCGGGTCCTTGATGATGGAGCGCACCAGGACGCGGCGGGTGTTGGGGTCCACGGTCGAGCCGATGGTGGTGACCGTGCCGTCGAACACCCGGCCGGGAAAGGCGCCGATGCGGACCTGCACCTGCTGGCCGACGCGGAACGCCGGGCTGTCGGTTTCCGCGACGTTCGCCAGCATCCACATGGTGTCGATGTTGGCGACCGTGAACGGCGCCGGCGGGTTGGCGGGCTGCACGTACAGGCCCGGCGCCGCGTTGCGCGCGGTGATCCGCCCATCGATCGGACTCGGCACGACCAGCGTCGGGTCGGCCATGCGCTGCTTGACGATCCGGTCGATGTCGGCGTCGCTCTTGCCGAACAGCCGCACCGCATCGCGCGCCGCCCGCAGGTTGCCCTCGGCGGTCTGCTGGTCGGAGACCGCCTGTTCGAGATCGTGCTGCGAAACCGCGCGCGTCGCGTAGAGGTCGCGGTTGCGCGCCAGATTGCGCGTGGTGAAATCCAGGACGCCCGCCGCGGCAATCAAGGTCGACTCCGCCTGCAACAGATCGGGGCTGTCGATGATGAACAGCTTCTGGCCTTTTTTCACGTCGTCGCCGATTTCGGCGAACAGGCCGATGATGCGGCCCGGATAGGGGGTGAAAACCTGCACCGCCAAATCCTCGTTGAAATCGATGCTGCCGACCGCTTCCTTGTCGACGGGGAATTCCCGCGCCTCGACCGGCTCGACCTTGACCGCGGTGAGCTGGGCATCCGTCAGGTCGACGCTGTCCGGATCGTGCCGCGCCGCGGCGGCCGCATCGCTCGGTGCGGCGCGCGCCGCTGTCGCGCCGATATCGGGGTTAGCCGCCTGCCCGGACGGCCAGCTCCAATAGAGCAGCGATGCGACGCCGATCAGCGCGACCGCGCCTGCCGTTATCCGGCTCTTTGTCGTGCCAGGGACCATCGCTCCGCTGCCGAATGCCCAGAATCGCCATTACAAGCCACCCGATGGGCCGGGCGGTCTACTGTCAATAATCACAGGATATCAGCGCTATATTTCAGGACTTAAACGACTCATCAAAGCTTATCACGGATGCCGCCCGCTCGCCGCCAAGGTGGCGCGCCGGTGCTTTGGCAGGCAGGTGCTTTGGCGGGCAGTCGCCGCTCTTTCAGCCAGCAGCGCGCGGCGCAGCGCTGATGCGACTGTGACGAATCACAGTGCACACGCTCCGCGGATTCATCCACAGTGTTGCGGGATAAGCACAGCCAACGCTGGCAAAGTTGGAAATAATGTGCGGGGGTTTGTCGTGCGTCGGTCGAGCGGTCTCCGCAAACGCCGCGCCGGGGGCGTGCGTGGCTGCGATCGCTGGGCGTCGCACCGGCCGGTAGCCGGTCAGTCACCGCCGTCATTGCAGCTGCACATGGTCGTTGTCGCGGTCAAGTGGATCTTTTCGTGCGCGGCTACGGCGCTGGCCGCTGCTTTATTGGCCGGCTGCGCGGTCGGTCCCGATTTCCGCTCCCCTGTGGCGCCGGAGATCACCCGCTACACCAGAGAGCCGCTCGCGTTGCGCACGTCTTCGGCTGCGGTGAGCGGCGGCGCGGCGCAGCATTTCGACCTCGGCCGCGACGTTCCGCTGCAATGGTGGAAGGTGTTCAAATCGCCGGCGCTCGATGCGCTGGTCGCGCAGGCGCTGCAAAAAAATCCGACGGTGCAATCGGCGCTGGCCAGTCTGCGCGCGGCCAAGCAGGCGGTCTATGCCCAGGAGGGCAAGTACTTTCCGCTGGTCCAAGCCAATTTCAATCCGACCTACCAGCGGACTTCGGCGGCGATAGCGCCGGTGCCGGCCTCCGGCGCCCAGGTTTTCGAACTCGACACGGCGCAGCTCCAGGTCGCTTACACGTTCGACGTCTGGGGCCTCAACCGCCGCACCGTCGAATCGCTCATCGCCATGGCGGATACGCAACGGTTCCAGACCGAAGCCGCGTATTTGACGCTCATCTCGAACATCGTGGTCGCCGCCGTCACTGAAGCTTCGCTGCGCGCCCAGATCGACGCCACCAACGACCTCATCAAGATCAACCGCTCGATGGTCGACACGCTGCGGCAGCAGTTCGAAAAAGGTGCGGTGACGCGCGGCGATCTCGCGCTGCAAGAGGCCGCTCTGGCCCAAGAGGAGGCCACGTTGCCGCCGCTGCGCAAGGCGCTGCAACAAAACCGCGATCTCATCGCCGCGCTCGCCGGCGGCTTTGCGAGCGACGGGCCGCGCGCGACGTTCAGGCTCGCCGATTTGCATTTACCGCACGATCTGCCGGTCAGCCTGCCGTCGCAACTGATCGAGCAGCGCCCCGACATCCGCGCCGCGCAGGAACAGCTCCACGCCGCCAGCGCGCAAATCGGCGTCGCCACCGCGAACATGCTGCCGAGCTTCACCATCAACGGCAATGTCGGTTACATGAACACCGCGCTCGCCGGCCTGCTCGCCCCGCAAAACCTGTTCTGGAACCTGGCGGGCAATGCCACGCAGACGGTATTCGACGGCGGCACGCTGTTTCACCTGCGCGAACAGGCCAAGGACAATTACCAGGCCGCGGCCTGGACCTATCGGAGCACGGTGGTCGGCGCGGTGCAGAACGTCAGCGACACCTTGCGCGCGATACAGAACGACGCCGATGCGCTGAAGGCGGCGGACGCCTTCGAGCGCGCGGCCAATATCAGCTTCGAGCAGGCGCACCGCCAATTCCAGGAAGGCAGCGTCAATGTGCTCACTTTGCTCACGTCGCAGCAGGCGTATCTGCAGGCGGAGATCCAGGTGGTCCAGGCACGCGCCGCCCGCCTGTCCGACAGCGCGGCTTTGTTCCAGGCGCTCGGCGGCGGCTGGTGGAACCGCGCCGAGCCTTTCCAGGCTCGGATCGTCAATGTCAGCACCGGCGACGTCCATACGGTCGACGAGCCGCCGCAAACGCATTAAGACGGAAGGCGCACCGGACCACAGTTTGCGATCGCCATGGACATTCTGAAAGCAACCGATTTCACCTTCCTCGGGCCGAAGACGGAAGGCAAGGTCCGCGACATCTATGATCTCGGCGACAAGCTCGTTCTCGTCACCACCGATCGGCATTCGTCGTTCGACCGCATCATCGCCAACGTTCCCTGGAAGGGCCAGGTGCTTAATCAGGTGAGCGCCTGGTGGTTTCAACGCACCAAGGACATCGTTCCCAACCACGTGCTGGCGATTCCGGATCCCAACGTCACGGTCGGGCGCAAATGCAAGCCGCTGCCGGTCGAGGCCGTGGTGCGCGGCTATCTCACCGGCGTCACCGATACCGCGGCGTGGACCCGCTACGCCGCCGGCGAGCGCCGCTTCGGCGGCGTCGTGTTGCCGGACGGCATGCGCAAGAATCAACAATTGCCGCAGCCGATCTTCGATCCGACCACCAAGGAGGCCGCGCACGACCGCACGCTGGCGCCGGAACAGATGATCGCCGAGGGTTTCGTCAGCCGCGCCCTGTTCGACCGTATCAAAGCGACGGCGTTGGCGCTGTTCGCCCGCGGGCAAGAGGTCGCGTCGCGCAACGGGCTGTTGTTGGTCGACACCAAATACGAGTTCGGCACCGACGGCGACGACAACCTGGTGCTGATCGACGAGATCCACACGCCGGATTCCTCGCGCTATTGGCAGCGCGATTCATATGCGGCGCGCTTTGCCGCCGGCGAGGAACCGCAATATTTCGACAAGGAATTTCTGCGGCTGTGGTTTCGCGACCATTGCGATCCGTATCGCGACGCCAGCTTGCCGCCGGCGCCGCCCGAGCTGGTGGCCGAGCTGTCGCGCCGCTACATCGCCATGTACGAACAGATTACCGGAGCAAAATTCGTGCACGGCGCCACGCCGATCCTGGCGCGGATCGAACGGAACCTGAAAGCGTACACATCTTGAGCGACCGTCAGGCCGCCTGCGCCGCTGTCGCAGCTCTTTATGAAATTCCTATAAAAGCGCACGGCTTGCCCTCTCGAATTCCTATGCGGCGGATGCCACCTGATCGGGACTAAACCAGCGGCCCGGCGCGTCTCTGATCTCATTCAAGGCGGCGCCGCTTGATTGCGTCTCGCTGGCATCAGGTCGCCTATTTGCCCGGAGCCTTTCCATGTTGGACGTCATCATGCTGGCGATCGGCTTTGTCTTCTTCGCCGCGTCGATCGCCTACGTTTATGCCTGCGATCAGCTTTGAGGACACCGCCATGATCATATTCGACTATTCGCTTGCCGGCCTCGTGACCGCAGGTCTCCTCATCTATCTGGTTTATGCGCTGCTCATGCCCGAGCGGCTGTGAGGGATAAACGTCATGACCGCCATCGGTTGGGCCCAGATCGCGATCTTTTGCGTCATCATCATTGCGATCACGCCGGTTCTCGGCGCCTACATGACGCGCGTGTTCGGCGGCGAGCGCACGTTCCTGTCGCCGATCCTGCGGCCGGTCGAGGCCGCAATCTACAAGCTCGGCGGCGTCGACGAGCGGCACGAGCAGCATGCCGTGACCTATACGGTCGGCATGCTGCTGTTTCACGTCGGCGGCTTCCTGATCTTGTATGTCCTGATGCGCGTGCAGCAATGGCTGCCGTTCAACCCGGCCGGACAGCGCGCGGTGGCGCCCGACCTGTCGTTCAATACCGCAGTGAGCTTCGTCACCAACACCAACTGGCAAAACTACGGCGGCGAAAGCACGCTGTCCTACCTCGTGCAGATGCTCGGCCTGACGCATCAGAACTATCTGTCGGCGGCGACCGGCATCGTGCTGGCGATGGCGCTGATCCGTGGCTTCGCCCGGCATTCGGTGCACACGGTCGGCAATTTCTGGGTCGATATCACCCGCTGCACCCTCTACATCCTCATCCCGATCTGCGTGCCCTACGCGCTGTTTCTGGTCTGGCAGGGCATGCCGCAGACGCTCGGCGCCTACGTCGATGCAACGACGCTGGAGGGCGCCAAAGAGACCATCGCGGTCGGCCCGGTGGCGTCGCAGGTCGCGATCAAGATGCTTGGCACCAACGGCGGCGGCTTCTTCAACGCCAATGCCGCCCATCCATTCGAGAATCCTACCGCGCTGTCCAACTTCGTGCAGATGATTTCCATCTTTGCGCTCGGAGCGGGGCTGACCAATGTGTTCGGCCGCATGGTCGGCAATCAGAAGCAGGGCTGGGCCATTTTCGCCGCCATGGGCATTCTGTTCATCGCCGGCGTGATCGTCTGCTACGCCGCGGAGGCGCATGGCAACGACGCGCTCAACGCGCTCGGCCTCAGCGGCGGCAACATGGAGGGCAAGGAAGTCCGCTTCGGCATCGTCGCCTCTTCGCTGTTCGCCGTCGTGACGACCGCCGCGTCCTGCGGAGCGGTCAACACGATGCATGATTCGCTCACCGCAATCGGCGGCATGGTTCCGCTCATCAACATGCAGCTCGGCGAGATCATTATCGGCGGCGTCGGCGCCGGCATGTACGGCATGCTGCTGTTCGTGATCATTGCGATCTTCGTCGCCGGCCTGATGGTAGGCCGCACCCCTGAATATGTCGGCAAAAAAATCGAGGCCAAAGAAGTCAAGATGGCGATGCTCGCCATTCTGGTTCTTCCGCTGATGTATCTTGGCTGGACGGCCGTCGCGATGCAGGTGCCCTCCGCCGTCGCCGCCATGGGCAATCCCGGACCGCATGGCTTTACCGAAGTGTTGTACGCCTACGTCTCGCAAACGGCGAACAACGGTTCGGCGTTCGCGGGACTTTCCGGCAACACGATGTTCTACAATCTTACCGGCGCCATCGCGATGCTCGTCGGTCGCTTCTGGATGATCATTCCGAAGATGGCCATCGCCGGTTCGCTCGCCGCCAAAAAGTCCATACCGCCATCCGCAGGCACTTTCCCGACGACCGGCGGCCTCTTTGTCGGCCTGCTCGTCGGCGTGATCGTCATCATCGGCGGCCTTACTTTCTTCCCGGCGCTGGCGCTCGGCCCGATCGTCGAGCAGCTCGCGCAAAACGCCGGCACCTTGTTTGCATCGAATTAGGCTCGGAGCGACTGCGATGGAAAGCTCAACGCTACGCACGCAGATGCCGGTTTCGGCGCTGTTCGATGCGAAGATCGTCATGCCGGCAATCGGCTCGGCCTTCGTCAAGCTCAATCCGCGCACGCTGATCAAAAACCCGGTCATGTTCGTGCTCGAGATCGTCACGATACTGACCACGATCATCCTCATCCGCGATCTCGTGTTCCGCAGCGGCCAGATCGGTTTCGAGTTTCAGATCATCCTGTGGCTGTGGTTCACCGTGCTGTTCGCCAACTTCGCCGAAGCGGTCGCCGAAGGCCGCGGCAAGGCGCAGGCCGACACGCTGCGGCGCCAGCGCACCGAAACCCAGGCCAAGCTGATCACCGGCGCCGGCGACGAGCAGAGCTACCGTCTCGTTCCGAGCACCAAGGTGAAAGTCGGCGATCTTGTCCTGGTCGAAGCCGGCGACCTGATCCCGTCCGACGGCGAAGTGATCGAGGGCATGGCCTCGGTCAATGAGGCGGCGATCACCGGCGAATCCGCCCCGGTCATCCGCGAATCCGGCGGCGACCGTTCCGCCGTGACCGGCGGCACGCAGGTGCTGTCCGACTGGATCCGGGTGCGCATCACCGCGGCGCCGGGCTCGACCTTCCTCGACCGCATGATCCGCCTGGTCGAAGGCGCCGAGCGGCAGAAGACGCCGAACGAGATCGCGCTCGACATTCTGCTGATCGGGTTGACCATCATCTTCGTGTTCGCCACCGCGACGATCCCGAGCTACGTCCATTATGCGGGCAGCACGATTTCGGTAATTGTCCTGGTCGCGCTGTTCGTCACGCTCATTCCGACTACGATCGGCGCGCTGTTGTCGGCGATCGGCATTGCCGGCATGGATCGCCTGGTGCGCTTCAACGTGCTGGCGATGTCGGGCCGCGCCGTCGAGGCCGCCGGCGACGTCGACACGCTGCTGCTCGACAAGACCGGCACCATCACGCTCGGCAACCGGCAGGCCACCGAGTTCAAGCCGGTGCGCGGCGTGACCGAGCAGGAATTGGCCGATGCGGCGCAGCTCGCCTCGCTTGCCGACGAGACGCCGGAAGGCCGCTCGATCGTGGTGCTGGCCAAGGAAAAATACGGCATCCGCGGCCGCGAACTGGCGGAGATCAAGGCGAACTTCATTCCGTTTTCCGCGCAGACGCGGATGAGCGGCGTCGAACTCGGCAATTCGTGGGTGCGCAAGGGCGCGGTCGACGCCATCCTGAAATTCCTCGACGGCACGCCGGCCGTCATGGCGGCAGGCGGCGCCGTGGCGGCGCTGCGTCCTGCGCTCGGCACCGAGACCGTGCGCGAGCTGAACACCATCGCCGATACGATCGCCAAATCAGGCGGCACGCCGCTCGCGGTCGCCAAGGACGGCAAGGTGCTCGGCGTCGTTCACTTGAAGGACATCGTCAAAGGCGGCATCCGCGAGCGCTTTGCCGAGCTGCGCCGCATGGGCATCCGCACCGTCATGATTACCGGCGACAACCCGATGACCGCGGCGGCGATCGCCGCCGAAGCCGGCGTCGACGATTTTCTGGCCCAGGCCACGCCCGAAGAGAAGCTGCGGCTCATTCGCGACGAGCAGGCCAAAGGCAAGCTCGTCGCCATGTGCGGCGACGGCACCAACGACGCGCCGGCTTTGGCCCAGGCCGACGTCGGCGTCGCCATGAATACCGGCACGCAGGCCGCGCGCGAGGCCGGCAACATGGTCGACCTCGATTCCAATCCGACCAAGCTCATCGAGATCGTCGAGATCGGCAAGCAGTTGTTGATGACGCGCGGCGCGCTGACCACGTTCTCGATCGCCAACGACGTGGCGAAATATTTCGCCATCATCCCGGCGATGTTCGTCGCCTTCTATCCGCAGCTGCAGGCGCTCAACATCATGAAGCTCTCGACGCCGACCAGCGCCATCCTGTCGGCGATCATCTTCAACGCGCTCATCATCATCGCGCTCATTCCGCTGTCGCTCAAAGGCGTGCGCTACCGGCCGATCGGCGCCGGCCCGCTGCTGCTTCGCAATCTATGGATCTACGGCGTCGGCGGCGTGATCATTCCATTCATCGGCATCAAGGCGATCGACGTCATCGTCGCCGCCTTGCACCTGGCTTAAGGAGAACGACGTCATGTTGCGCGAAATCCGTCCGGCGATCGTCGTTCTGGTCGCGCTGACGCTGATCACCGGCCTGGTTTACCCGCTGGTGATGACCAGCATCGCCCAGGTCGCTTTCCCCTATCAGGCCAACGGCAGCATGATGGAGCATGACGGCAAGGCCGTCGGCTCGGCGCTGATCGGCCAGGATTTTGCAAGCGACAAATATTTCCATGGCCGGCCGTCGGCGACCACCGCGCCCGATCCCAAGGATCCGACCAAAGCCGTGCCGGCGCCGTACAATGCCGCCAATTCCGGCGGCTCCAATCTCGGCCCCTCCAACAAGGCGCTGGTCGATCGGGTCAAGAATGATCTCGCCAAGCTGCAAAAGGACAACCCCGGCACGCCGGTTCCGATCGATCTGGTGACGACATCGGCCAGCGGGCTTGATCCCGACATTTCTCCCGCCGCCGCGTTGTTCCAGGTGCCGCGCGTCGCCAAGGCGCGCAACCTGCCCGAACAGCGCGTGCGCCGGCTGGTCGAAGACAATGCGGAAGGCCGTTTATTCGGATTGTTGGGCGAGCCGCGCGTCAACGTGCTCAAGCTTAATCTTGCGCTCGACCGGCTGAACGCGAGCTAGAGCAAATTTCGATTGAATTGAATCGCGCCTTTCTACTCGTCATTGCCGGGCTTGACCCGGCAATCCATGCGGCGCTCTCGATTTGCGACCAGTCAGCATGGATGCGCGGGTCAAGCCCGCGCATGACGAAGGAAAGAGCGTTCAACCTGACCGGAATCTGCTCTAGACTGGCGGAGAGCCGGTCGACTTGATATTTTGTTGGAATGGCCGATCAGCGGCGCGATTCCGAACAGCGTCCCTCGCCGGAAGCCTTGCTTGAAGCGGCGCGCCGGGAAGAGCGCCACGTCGGTCAATTGCGCATTTTCGTCGGCGCCGCGCCGGGCGTCGGCAAGACCTACGAGATGCTGCTGCAGGCGCAGGCGCGCAAGAAGGACGGCTACGACGTCGTCGTCGGCATCGTCGAGACCCACGGCCGCAAGGAAACCGAGGCGCTGCTCGCCGGCCTCGAAGTCATTGCGCGCCGCCGCCTCCCCTACAAGGGCCAATGGCTCGACGAGATGGACCTCGACGCCGTCATCGCCCGCCATCCGCAGATCGTTCTGGTCGACGAGCTCGCCCACAGCAACGTCGAAGGCAGCCGCCATCCGAAGCGCTATCTCGACGTCGAAGAGCTGATGAACCGCGGCATCGACGTCTACACCACCGTCAACATCCAGCACATCGAGAGCCTCAACGACGTGGTCGCCCAGATCACCCACGTGCGCGTGCGCGAGACCGTGCCGGACGCCGTGTTCGACCGCGCCGACGCAGTCGAACTCGTTGATCTGACGCCCGACGACCTGATCGAGCGGCTCAAGGAAGGCAAAGTCTACGTGCCGCGCCAGGCCGAGCGCGCACTCGAGCACTTTTTTTCCCCGGCAAAGCTCACGGCGTTGCGCGAGCTGGCCTTGCGCCGCACCGCCGAACGGGTCGACGAGCAATTGCTCAATGAGATGCAGACCCACGCCATCAGCGGCCCGTGGGCGGCGGGCGAACGCATCCTGGTCTGCATCAGCGAGGATCCGCGCTGCGCCGGACTCGTCCGCTATGCCAAACGGCTCGCCGATCGCTTGCATGGGCCGTGGGTCGCGCTCTACGTCGAGGGCCGGCGCAGCCTGCAACTGACCGAAGTCGAGCGCGACCGCATCGCCGACACGCTGCGGCTCGTCGAATCGCTCGGCGGCGAAGCGATCACGTTGCCGGCCAGCGAGCGCAGCATCGCCGACGATGTCGTCGGCTACGCCCAGGCCAACAACGTCACGCAAATCATCATCGGCAAGTCGACGCGCTCGCGGTGGTTCGAAATTTTGCATGGCTCGGTGGTCCACGACCTGGTGCGCCGGTCCGGCAACATCAGCGTCCACGTCATTGCCGGCGACATGATCGCCGGCGAGCCTATCCCGACCAAATCGGTTCGTACCGCCGAGCACGGCCGGATCTTCGACGTCAGGCCGTATGCCGCGGCGCTGCTCGCCGTGGCGGTCGCGCTCGCCTTTGCCGAGCTGATCAAGGCGTGGATCGGCGTCGGCAACGTCGATCTGGTGTTTCTGACCGCCGTGGTCGCAGTCGCAGTGCGCTACGGCTTGCGGCCGTCGCTGTTGGCGAGCTTGGCGTCGGCACTTGCCTACAATTTCTTTTTCCTGCCGCCGATCTATACCCTGACCATCGCTGATCCGGCCAATGTCGTCGCCTTCGGCTTCTTCACCCTGGTCGCCGTCATCGTCTCCGGCGTTACGGCACGCGGCCGCACGCTGGCGGTGTCCGCGATGGACCGGGCGCGCACGACCGAGTCGCTCTATGCGTTCAGCCGCAAGCTCGCCGGCACGGCGACGCTTGATGACGTGCTGTGGGCGACCGCCTATCAGACCGCGCTGATGCTCAAGGTGCGCGTGGTGCTGCTGTTGCCCGAGAGCGGCGGCATCGCGGTGAAGGCCGGCTATCCGCCCGAGGACATCCTCGACAGCGCCGATCTCGCCGCCGCCAACTGGACCTGGCAAAACGACCGCACCGCCGGGCGCGGCTCCGAAACGCTGCCCGGCGCCAAACGCCTGTTCCTGCCGATGCATACCGGGCGCGGCGCCGTCGGCGTCATGGGCATCGACAGCGACAAGCCGGGCCCGCTGCTCACGCCCGATCAGCGCCGGCTGCTCGACGCGCTGTGCGATCAGGGCGCGCTGGCGATCGAGCGCGTCAAGCTGGTCGAAGAGATGGACCGCGTCGAACGCGCCGCCGAGACCGAGCGGTTGCGCTCGGCGCTGCTCACCTCGATCTCGCACGACCTGAAGACGCCGCTTGCCGCCGTGCTCGGCGCGGCCGGCACGCTGCGCGACTATTCCGAAAAACTTTCCGCGGGCGAGCGAGCGGAGCTGTTGGCAACGATTATCGAGGAATCCGAGCGGCTCAATCGTTTCATCGCCAACCTGCTCGACATGACCAAGCTCGAATCCGGTGCGATTGCGCCGAACGTCGCCTTGCATGATGTTTCCGAAATCGTCGGCAGCGCGTTGCGCCGGGCCGGCCGCATTCTGGGGCGGCACAGGGTCGAGCTTGAACTCGCGCCGGATTTGCCGATGCTGGAACTGGACGCCGTGCTGTTCGAACAGGTCTTGTTCAATCTTCTCGACAACGCCGCCAAGTACGCGCCGCCGGAAACGACGGTGCGTATCCAGGCATGGCGTGACTCCGATTCCGTCTACCTGCGCGTGCTCGACGAGGGCGGCGGCATTCCGGCCCAAGACCTCGACCACATCTTCGATAAATTCTACCGCGCGCAAAAAGCCGACCAGGTCCGCGCCGGCACCGGGCTCGGCCTTGCCATTTCGCGCGGCTTCGTCGAGGCGATGCACGGCACGATCATCGCGGCAAACCGCACCGATCGCTCGGGCGCCGCCTTCACCATCCGGCTGCCGATCCCGCGCCAAGGCCAGCGTCTGGAAGCGGCCGCATGAACGCGGCTCCGCTTCGTGTCCTGGTGGTCGATGACGAACCGCCGATCCGCAAGCTTTTGCGCACGGGACTGGCGGCGCACGGCTATCACGTCCTGGAAGCGCCCAATGGCAAGGCGGCGCTCGAACAGCTCGGAGCATCGCCCAACCTCGTCATTCTCGATCTCGGCCTGCCCGATATGCAGGGTCACGAACTGCTCAAGGCCATCCGCAGCCGCAATGACAGTGTTCCGATCGTCATTCTGTCGAGCCGCGACGACGAAGCCGGCAAGGTGCGGGCGCTGGATTTGGGCGCCGACGATTACGTCACCAAGCCGTTCGGTATGGACGAGCTGTTGGCGCGCATGCGGGCGGCGCTACGCCATCAGCTGCAGGTTCACGGCGAACGGCCGGTATTCCGGGTCGGCGAACTGAGCATCGACCTCGTGCGCCGCATCGTCAAAGTCGGCGACCGCGAGGTCAAGCTGTCGCCGAAGGAATACGACCTCCTGCGCGTGCTGGCGCAGCACGCCGGCAAGGTGCTGACGCACAAGTTTTTGCTGCACGCGCTGTGGGACGATTTGACCGACGCCCAATATCTGCGCGTCTATGTCCGGCAGTTGCGGCAAAAAATCGAAGCCGAGCCGGAGCGGCCGCAATATATTCTCACCGAGACCGGAATAGGCTACCGGCTGCGCGCGCCTGAGTGAAAGTGCTCGTCATTGCGGGGAGCCAACGGGTTCGGCCCGCAGTGGCCGGCCCGATGCCAGGCTCAGCGACGAAGCAATTCAGCGCGGTGCCCGTCGCACTGGATTGCTTCGCTTCCGCCTTCGCGCTGCGCGTTTCGGCGTGACTCAAACCGCGCCGTAGCTCGCGCAGCGAGCGTAGGCGGGTCGCTCGCAATGACGAGAGAACAGTTTGACCCAATCAGATGGAATCTTGGCATGGCCGACGACCTCGTTCTCTATGCCCGCTATTGGCAGCGGCTCAGCGCGCGCCCGGCATGCGTGCGCGCCAAGGAGCTCGACGACGCGTTACTGCCGCCGCGGCAACCGAAGCGCTGAAGGCAAACCACGTATCCACACCGTTCCTTGTAAGCCGGTGCGCCAGCCGGTAAGCTTTTTTGAGCAGTGGATCGGGGCTGTGGCGTGCATGTAGCGGGGGCTCCAAGTGTGCGCGGGGTACGGCGGCCGCGAGCGCGGGGCCGGCGCTCGGCGGCGGCGGTTGCATTGTGCCTCGCCGTTATGGCCATCATTGCCGCCCGGCGGCCCGCTGCCGCCGAGACGATCGAAAGCGCCCTCGCCAAGGCCTACCAGAACAATCCACAGCTCAACGCCCAGCGCGCCATCGTGCGCCAGACCGACGAAGGCGTACCGCAGGCGCTGTCGGGTTATCGGCCGAACATCGCCGCCAACGCGTCGATCGGCCGGCAATACACCGACATCACGGAAACCATTCCCGCGGCGCCACCACTTCTGCCTACCGGCGCCACGTTGTCGGCGAAGGGTTTGAGCACGCCGGAAACGGCCGGGCTCACCGGCACGCAGACGCTGTTCAACGGCGGACAGACCGGCAACAAGGTACGGGCGGCGGAGAGCCAGGTCTCGGCGGCGCGCGAGACCCTGCGCGTGATGGAAGAGTCGGTGCTGCTGTCGGCGGCGACGATCTACATGGACATGTCGCGCGATACCGCCAATCTGAAGGTGCAGCAGAACAATGTCCGCGTGCTGGAGCGCACGCTGACCGATACGCGCAACCGCTTTAACGCCGGCCAGGTCACCGACACCGATGTCGCCCAGGCCGAGGCGCAACTGGCCGCCGGCCAAGCCACGCTGCACGCCGCGGAGTCCCAGCTGATGACGACACGCGCCAATTACCGGCGCATCATCGGTGTCGAGCCGGTAAACCTCGCTGCCGCCGCGCCGGTGGATCACCTCGCGCCGATCAATCTCAACGCCGCGGTCGCAGTCGGAATAGCCCAGAACCCGTCGGTTACGGCTGCGCTGTACGGCGTCGACGTGGCGCAGCTGCAGGTCAAGATCGCCGAAGGCGCGCTGTGGCCGTCGCTGACCGGGCAGTACAGCATTCAGGAGCAGCGCGACCCGCAGTTCCTCACGCCGAAACTGTTCACCAATACGGTGATGCTGAACCTGTCGGTGCCGATTTATCAAGGCGGCGCGGAATATTCGGCGATCCGGCTCGACAAGGAAACCCTCGACCAGCAGCGCCTTAACGTCGATCAGGTGCGCGACCAAGTGCGCGCCAACGTAGTCGAGGCCTGGGGTCAACTGCAGGCCGCCAAGGCGCAGGTCGAGGCCGCCGAACGCCAGAACGTCGCCGCCGCCCGCGCGCTCACCGGCGTGCGCAACGAGGCGATGGCCGGCCAGCGCACCACCCAGGACGTGCTCAATGCCGAGCAGGTTCTGGTCAATGCGCGGCAGAGCCTGATCGTCGCGCAGCACGATCGCGTCGTCGCTTCGTACAGCCTGCTCTCCGCGGTTGGCCGGCTATCAGCCCAGCAATTGAAGCTGCCGGTCACGATCTACGATCCGGAGGTACATTACCATCAGGTCCGCGACAGTTGGTTCGGTCTGCGCACGCCGAGCGGGCAGTGAGAAATCGGGCGCTCGATTGCAGCAACAAATGTGGCGGCTTGGCGTTCACAACGCCCCTCCCCTCGCCGGCAGCACTGACCGGCTTCTTGCTTTTGCGCGCGGCGCCCGGCAAATACGAGCCCCACCTTTATGGCGCGCTCACGTGCCGCTCAAGCGATGCGCGCCGCGCAGCGAAGTCCGACGGGAGGAGCCGACGATGGAATTGAAATCGACGCGCCGGATCGTGACCGGCCACGATGCTTCGGGCAAGGCGGTAGCGTTGTTCGACGCGATCGTGCCGGCCAAGCAGCGCAACCCGGGCGGCAACGGCATGACCTTGCTGTGGGTGACGAGCGAATTTCCGGTCGATATGACGTCGCCGGCCGACCGCGCGCAGACACAAGTCGGCGTGCCGCCGCCGGCGAACGGCACGATTTTTCGCATCGTCGACTTCGCGCCGGTGACGAGCGGTGCAGCGCCCGTCGATCATCACCAGATTCTGCTGTCCATGGGCATCGATCCGGCAACGCAAGGCTATGGGCGCCACGCCAACACCCATAGGACGCGCACGGTCGACTATGCCCTTGTGCTCGAGGGCGAGATCGACATGCTGCTCGACGACAGCGAAATGCACGTCGAGGCAGGCGACGTGCTGGTGCAGCAAGGCACCAATCACGCTTGGGTCAACAACGGCACGCAGCCATGCCGCATCGCCTTCATCCTGATCGACGCCAAGACACCGCCGGCATGGCAGAAAGGCTGGAAGCCGTAAGGCGGTAGGCAGAAATCAGAAGCCAGAAACCAGAAAATCAGATGCTTCTGGCTTCTGGCTTCTGGCTTCTGGTTTCTGACTTCTGGCTTCTGGCGGTCAGGCCGCGAGCGTGATCACGCACACGAGGCCTTCCTCACGCCAGTCGAAATCAATGTCGCCGTTGCACTGGCCGCACACCATGCGCTGCATCACGCGGGTGCCGAAGCCTTGCCGCCGCGGCGGCGCCACCGGCGGACCGCCCGTTTCGATCCACTGCAGCCGAAGTTGCCCGCCGGGTTGCAGCTGCCACTCGACTTTGACCCGCCCCCGCGGCGTCGACAGCGCGCCGTATTTAGCCGCATTGGTGCCCAGTTCGTGCAGGGCCATCGCCATGGCCTGCGCCGGATCCGGATCGAGCATCAGGCTTGGGCCTGAGATTTCGGCGCGGGCATCGCCGTTGCCGATATAGGGCGACAATTCGTCGGCCACCATCACTTGCACGTCGGCGCCGGCCCAGCGCGACTGCGCCAACAACGTGTGCGCTTTGGCCAAGGCCTGCAGGCGACCCTCGATCGCGGCTTTCAGCTCGTCCGGCGTGTCGGCTTGGGTCAGGTGCACGGTGGCTTGCGCCAGTGCCAACAGATTCTTGGTGCGGTGCTCCGCCTCCCGGGCGAGCAGCGCAACCTGCTCCTCGCGCCGTTTCCGTTCGGTGATGTCGCGGGCGATCTTGGAAGCGCCGATGATCCTGCCGGATTCGTCGGTCACCGGCGAAACCGTCAGCGAGACATTGATCAGGCTGCCGTCCTTGCGCTGCCGCACGGTTTCAAAGTGATCGATCCGTTCGCCACGACGGATGCGCTGCAGAATGCCGGTTTCCTCATTCAGCCGATCGTGCGGAATGATGATCGTGATCGACTTGCCGACGACTTCCTCGGCAAAATAGCCGAACAGCCGCTCGGCCGCCTTGTTCCAGGTGGCGATGACGCCGTTGAGATCCTTGCTGACGATGGCGTCGTCGCTCGATTCCACGATGGACGCGAGCCGGTTCGCCACACGCTCGCTGCGCTGGCGCTCGCTCAGGTCGACCAACATGTTCACCGCGCCGACCATGGCGCCGGACGCATCGTAGAGCGGCGTTGGGAACGTCATGAACGGCACGCGGGTGCCGTCCGGCCGCTCGGCGATCGCCTCGCCGCCGCGCACGATGCGCTGCTCCTTCAGCGCCACCGCCATCGGGCACTGATCGTGTCGCATCGGCCTGCCGTCCGGCCAATAGAGCCGCCACGAACCGCACCACTGGTCGGTGTGGAGCGTCGGCCGGCACCCCCACAACGCCGCCGCCGCCTCATTGAAGTAGGTGATTTTCCCCTCGGCATCGGTGATGTAGACGGCCGCCGGCAGCCGATCGAGCACTTGGCCCGGCTCGATCGTGGGCGCGTGCACGACTGAGACGCGGTAAGGCAATCCTGCGCCCGCTGCTCCCGCAGCTTCAGCCAAGTTCGAACGGACTGTACTCATTTTGCTTGCGCACCCCTGCGGCCGCCTCGTATCCGGCAAACGAAACGCCCGCGGAACGCTTTGGTTCCGGGGCGTGTGCCCGCGCGGCGCTGGGTCGCGACCCGCTGCGTCTTTTGCGGAGCGACCCCAGCATCATGTCTGTCATTGTTCCCGCGCGGGAACAAGGGGTAGCGGCTTTCACCGGCAGCGCAGGCCGCCTCGCTGTCTCAGGCCGCCTTGCGGTTGACCTGGGCTTCGGCCATCGCGGTCAGCTTCTTCTCGGTCGCCTTTTCCTCGTCGAGATTTTGCTGCAACAGCCGCACGCAATCGTTGCGGCCGAGTTGGTTGGCCCAGGAGATCAAGGTGCCGTAGCGCGTGATCTCGTAATGCTCCACCGCTTGCGCCGCGGCGATGAGGGCGGCGTCCAGGACCGGCTTCTGTTCCACCTCGCCGGCGACGTCCTGTGCCTCTTCGATGATGCCGTCGATCGCCGGGCAATCCACGCCCTGCGGCTGCTTGCCGGCCATTTGGAAGACTTGCTCGAGCCGCTTCACGTGGTTCTCGGTCTCGCGCAGATGGGTCTGGAAGCCCTGCTTGAGCTGTGGGTCGGTCGATTTCTCGATCATTTCCGGCAGCGCTTTCACGATCTGCTTTTCGGCATAGTAGATGTCGCGCAAGGTGTGCACGAACAGGTCGTCCATGTTTTTGATGTCCTTGGAGAAGAGTCCCATGTTCGATCCTTCATTCTTTCTGTGTGGAACGCCAGGTGTTCCGCGAGCCCGACTCTCGATTGCAACGTGCGAAACGCTCAAGGGGTTCCGAGCGGACCGGTGCGAGCGCCCGTTAATCGGTCGGCGTAGAGCAAGGCCGCGTCCGCCAGCACCGTCACCGGCCGAAACGTTGCAGCACCTTGACGGCGTCGGCGAAGTCACCATGCTGGCGCCGGGTTTTGCTCGCACGGCAGCGCGCCGCCCGACAGGAGATGCCATGAGCTCGCTGACCTTTGAACTCGGCCGTTTCGTCGCCGATCTTGCCTTACGGCAAATTCCAGCGGAGGGGAGCGCCATCGCGCGCACCGGCATTGCCGATTGTTTCGGAGTTCTGGTCGCCGGCGCGCGCGATCCGGAAATTGCGCTGGTCGATCGCGAACTGGGCAGCGGCGCCGCTGCCGGAGCGGCGGCAGCCTCGCTTATCCCGTCAGGCGCGCGGCGCAGCGTCGAAGGCGCCGCCTTGGTCAACGGCGTTGCCGCCCACGTGCTCGATTATGACGACGTCAGTCTCGACGGCCACCCGAGCGCCGTGCTGGTGCCGGCGATTCTCGCCCAGGGCGAAACCGGCGGTTCGAGCGGCGCCGAGATGCTCACGGCCTACGTCGCCGGCTTCGAAGTCTGGGCGGAACTCTTGGCGCGCGAGCCGACGCCGCTGCATCGCAAGGGCTGGCATCCGAGCGCCGTGCTCGGCACCATTGCGGCCGCAGCCGCGTGCGCCAAGCTGCGCGGCCTCGATGAGCGCGGCGCCGCAACCGCGATGGCGATCGCGGCGTCGATGGCGTCCGGCCTCGTCGCCAATTTCGGAACGATGACAAAATCCTTTCAGGTCGGCCGCGCCGCGCAGTCCGGAGCGATTGCGGCGCGGCTGGCGCAGGCCGGGCTGACCGCTTCGCTCGACGCGCTCGAGCATCCGTCCGGGCTGCTTGCAGCGCTATCGCCGGACGGCAAGGCCGAGCGCGACCGGCCGTTCGATGCCGCGCGCAAACAGTGGCATATCGTCAGCGAAGGCCTCAACATCAAACGCTACCCGATCTGCTACGCGACGCATCGCTCGATCGACGCGGCGCTCGGCCTGGTCGAGCGCCACGATCTGTCGCCCGACAAGGTCGAACGCATTCATGTCTCGACCGGCAAGACGCAGCTCGTCATGCTGCGCAACGCCCGGCCGCAGACCGGACTCGAAGCGAAATTTTCCATGCAGTTCGCCATGGCCGCGGCGCTGGTGGCGCGCAAAGTCGGGCTTGCGGAACTGACCGACGCGTTCGTGCGGCGTCCCGACGTGCAGGCGATCTTCCCGCGCGTTTCATTCACGACCACCGACGCAACCATGGCGGGCCCCGCCTTCGCCCCCGCCGACGCGGTGGAAATCACCACCACGTCCGGCGCGACGCTGACGAGCGGGCCGGTCGAATACGCCAAGGGCAGCCATCAGTCTCCGCTTTCGCACGAGGAGCTATGGACCAAGTTCGCCGACTGTCTCGGTGCGGATTATTCAGAGCCGAGGAAATCGTCGGCATTCGAAAATCTGCTGATCTTCGACCGGCTCAACGGCGCTGCGGATTTGGCATTGCAAAGGCAATAGGACACGCCGCCGCGGGATGAATCTGCCGCCGGCCGACCCCGCCAAGCTATGATCGGCTCAGGTCGTGCGCCTCAACCCGCATGCCGTCTCAGAAAGCCCAAGGTCTTTTCATTGAACTCGGCTACGTTTTCGTACAGGGCGGCGTGCGCGCAGCCTTCGAAGATGAAAAACTCGCTGCCGGCTATTCCGTTCTTGAGGGCGTCGGCAAAACGCAACGACGTAACAGCGTCGTGGCGGCCGAAAGTAATTTGGGTCGGCGCCTTGATGCGCGGAAGCTGCGAGGCCGCGTCGTGGGCGATGACGGCACCGGACTGGCGCATGAATGCATCGAGCGGCTGCTTCGGGCGGCTGCGCACAAAGGCCGCGAGCTGCTCGATGTAGTCGGGCTTGGCGGCGTAAAGTTCCGGCGTGAAGCAGTACGGGAAGATGCCCTGGATGATCATTTCCTGGACGCTGTCCAGCGCCTTGGCGATGCTGCGCCAGCCTTCGACCACCACCTTGAGAAAGGGATCGCTCTTCGGCCAGACGCTGTGCAGCGACAGCGACTTGACCCGCTGCGGATATTTGCCGGCCAGCCACAGCCCGGTTGCCGCACCGAGCGACACGCCGCTCACATGGGCGCGCTCGATGCCGATCCCGTGCATGAATGCGGCCACGTCGTCGGCGAATAGCTCGATCGAATAGGCGCCGTCCGGTTTGTCGGTTTCGCCGGCGCCGCGCGGATCAAGCGAGATGCAGGTGAAATGCTTTGCATATTCGGCAACCTGAAAGGCGTAGCAGGCATTGTCGGCGGCGAGATAAGGGATAAGGACGAGCGGCTCTCCCGCGCCTTGCTGCTCATAATTGATTGAGATGCCGTTTGCCTTGATCTTCGGCATTGAAAACCTCCCTGGCTGCTCTTGGCCCTGACCTCAGACTGTACTGGCCTCGTCGATGCCCGCCGCCGCTGACCATGATGATAGCGGCCTAAGTCTCCGCTGCATAGAACAAGAAGGCGGCGGCGCCAAGAATCCGGTTGCCGCGTGTGGCTGCGCCTGCAGGGCCGAGCCAAACGCGTGAGGCGGCCTGTTGCGGCACAACAAGCCCGGGGTTCGCGGGCGACGAGGTCCCGCATAGCGGACGGATTCGCGAGTCGTATGAAGGCGCGGAAACACCATACGAAATGAAAAGGCGAAGTCCGAGCGCCTCATCGAGAGTAGGTTTGTCGACTCGTCGCACTGAGCCCACGTCAGGACGCAGGCAGAGCAAACGAACGTTGAAAACTTGTTGATAAGATGGGAAGCGTTCACAAGAGCCGCGAAGCGGTCACATTTGCATCAGGATATGCGCAAGTGGAGGCCGGTTTGGCACGCAGGATAATCCAAAGGTGGTTCCATGAGCATCACCAAGCGAGATGATACTGCTGCGATCGACCAATCAATGGGGGAAATCACGGCCGACAGCATCCGCATTCTCATGCGGGACATGTCAGCGCCCACAACGCGCGAAATTGGCAGTCTCATTGCGGACCTTGAGATCCTACGCGACAGGTTGCTGGCGGATGGCAGTCGGTTTGAGCGCGGCATCCTGGAGCATGCGGCATTGGGCCAATCGGTCATACGACTTGCCAACATCGCGTCCAAAAGCATGGTTGATCTGAAAAAGGCTGCGCCTATGCCTAGCGATGCGGCACCTCCGATCGCTGATAGAACGAATTGATTTGCACCAGCCGATCGGTGCGGATAGCTGTAATTGTGCGGGCTGGCATTCGCGCCAGTTGCGGATTTTCGAATTCTTGCAGCCGCCGTCACCCGCCTTCATGCGTCTGCGGCGGATGGCACCGCGTTCGGCCGGTTCATAGCTGCCGGCTACCCGTGGTCGGGCTCGCCGAACACTTGCTTGGTGGCGACGGCCTGCTCGTAGCAGCTACAGGGTATGGCGCTGGTACGGGCCGACCGACTTTTGCCGCTCGTCCGAACGTCGTGCAGCAGCTTGCCGCCCTTGAGTACCAGGAAGCCTAAGCCATTCGCGTCATTGGGGTCTTGCCAGACGCCGATGACAATGTGGTTTTCCTCAAAGATACGCTTGATCGGCCCGGTCGTGCCATCGATCGCCTTGCGGTTGGCGTCAGCGATCGTAGCGAGCTTGCTCTTGAGTTGTTCGTGCATGTCGGGCTCCCGTGCGTGCCCGCACTCTGAATGCGATCCTTGCACGCGCGCGATTACTGTCAACGAAAGCCGGAGGGTTACCCACGATCATCACCGTCGCGCAGCGTCACGTTTTTTTGAAATTTTGTCGGGTAGCGATCAGTCGCGATGTGCCGCGCGCTCCAGCAGGCCAGATAGGATGCCTTCGGTGTCACGAAGGTCCATGCGGCGAAATTTTCAAGTTCAAAACCACGGTCGGCCCTCGTGATGCCGTGTCGTCGAGCGCATCTTGATTCGCCTTGTCGGAATCCGAGTCGGCAGCCGCCGGCTTAACCGCCGCAACCGCACTTGGGAGATTGGGGAAATTGCAATGGCTGACGGCAACTCTGTTGCGAGCATCGTCGAGCTGAAACCGCCGGCGAAGGACCGCGCACCGGCGCGACAGCGCAATCGAGGCCGCAAAAAGCAACCCACGGCCAAAGCAGACGTGGCGCCGGCGAACGCGCCGGGCGTTATTCCACTGATGACGCAGAGCGTTGCGCCGGCCTCGCATCGCCGGCAGATTTTTAACGATTCGCAGGCGGTGGACAGATCATCACGGCTCGGTGCGATGTTGCTGCTCATCACCCTTGCGGTCGCGGTACTCGGCATTGGCATCAATGCGCAAACCGGGTGGCGCTTCGGCACGACGCTGGTATCGGCCGCAACATTCGCCGGCGTGTCCATAGCGGCCGACGTGCTTGCCATCGCGTTGCCGACTGTGGCCGTGGCCTTGTGGTTGCGCTCGCGCTGGGCGCTCGCGTCGGCGGCCTGGGCCACCTGGGCGTTGTCGCTCGCCTTGGCCGTGCTCGCCTCGATCGGCTTCGTCAACCGGCACGTCGGCGACGCCGCCGCGGCGCGCCAAGCCGTGCTGGGGACTGCGGCCGCGCTGACAGCGCAGCGCGACGCCGCGATCACGACGGCGAAGCAAGCCGTTGCCGCGGCCGCGGAGTCGCGGCAGGCCGAATGCACGATTCGCGGTCCGCGCTGCCGGGCTTTGGAGCAGGAGGAACAGGCGAGGCTCAGTGAACTTTCCGCCGCGCTGGCGCTGCCCCCGCCGCCCGCTCCACGTGTCGCGGAGGCCGACCCGCAACTCGCGGGCGCGTTGCGGTTGGCGAGCTGGGCCGGATTCCACGCCACGGCGGACGATCTCAGCAACTTGCGTCTTGCGTTAATGGCGCTGCTGCCGAACTTGGCCGGGCTTGTGCTCTGCTTCGGCGTGGCATTGCGTCGGAGCCCTTCGCCGCCAATCGGCACGCAGCCGTCAGCTCATGGTGCCGCACCGCAGTGAAGCTCGCGGCAGTGCGTTGTTGACGCTCATAGCTCATAGCTCATAGCGCATCGCTCACGTCGCGCGAGGGACGTCTTGAGTCCAAAATGCGTTTCATAGCGGACATAACTGCAATTGATCTGTGATGACTCGCATTGATGCCGCGGTTTGTCCGTAATTTGGCCGCGCCGTTGCGTTTGCATCGCGCTCGGGATTCGGGGGGACCGGTCCCGGCAGCTTGGGCCGAGCGGAGTAAACTCTCGGTCCAAGTCGCCGCGACCGCAACGATGGCCGACCACGGCCGGCGATGATTCTCCTCGGGCACAGCGGAGGCCGCCGTGGATACACGTTATTGGCTCCGAATAGAATGGCGCGCGTTGTTGGCTTGGACAGTCGTGATTGCGGCCATTAGCACGTTGACAATATTGGCGGGCGGCCGCTAGGCGCGTCGCGCTCTGCTCACAGCTTTCGCAAGCAAATGCCGCAGCCGATTGCAGCGCCACGAATCTTTGCCGAGGAATGAAAAAGCGGATGCCGGCAGCGCCACGGGGAAAAACCGAGACCGAGCGCGCGATCGATTGCATCGCGCGCGTCCTTGAGGATTGCGAAAGGCTCAAGAGGAATATGAGCAAAACCGTCACATCGTCTCCTGCCGTGAAACAGCGCGAGAGGCAATCCGCAAAAGCCGCAGGGCGCATCGGCAAAAAATAGGGCAAAAGACGCGGCCAAAAAGTCAAAGCCGACAGTCTGAATGCGAAGCTATGAATTGCCGACGCCGAGCGGCGCGACCACGTCGCCTATCATCTCGAGACCGGCCTTGTACCGCCGGGTTATCGCAAGTCGCTGGCGACGCGGATCGTCAGCCATGGGCTCAAAGCCAATCGGGCGACGCTCGAAACGGCGGCAAAATATTCCAACCAGCAAGGCTTGCCGCAACGGATCATGACGATGGACCAATTGTTCGCGCCGAACAATCTGGTTCGTAACACCGCGAAGTCGGCACGGCCTTATCATTCCAGCGGCTTTGCCACATTTGCGCGCCGCGCCGGTCCCATGCTTCCTGGTGGTGTCCGTGATTCGCACGCCGCCGGCCGGCCATGACCGCTCCCTATCTCGCAGCGCTTAATCCCGAACAGCGGCGTGCCGTCGAATACGGCATCGACAACCCTGCCCCGCTCCTCGTCGTCGCCGGCGCCGGCTCCGGTAAGACCAACACCCTCGCCCACCGGGTGGCGCATCTCATCGTGCGCGGCGCCGATCCGAGGCGGATCATGCTGCTGACCTTTTCACGGCGAGCGGCCGTGGAAATGACGCGCCGGGTCGAACGCATCGCCGCTCACGTCCTGCCGGATCAGGCGCGGCTTGTTGCCGACGCTTTGAGCTGGTCGGGGACTTTCCATGCCGTCGGTGCCCGGCTGTTGCGCGAGCATGCCGAAGCGATCGGGCTCGACCGCGCGTTCACCATCCATGATCGCGAGGATTCCGCCGATCTTATGAATCTGGTGCGGCACGATCTCGGTTTTTCGAAAACCGACGAGCGCTTTCCGGCCAAGAATACCTGCCTCGCAGCCTATTCCCGCGCCGTCAACGCCGAAGCGCGGTTGGACGACGTGCTCGCTTCGCATTTCCCGTGGTGCGCCGGCTGGGAGAATGAACTCAAAGCGCTGTTCGGCGCCTATGTGGAGGCCAAGCAGCGACAGAACGTGCTCGATTACGACGACCTGCTGCTCTATTGGGCGCAGATGATGCACGCCGACGAGATCGCACGCGACATTGCCGCGCGCTTCGATCATATCCTGGTCGACGAGTATCAGGACACCAACCGGCTCCAGGCGTCGATTCTGCTCGCGCTAAAGCCCGACGGGCGGGGGCTGACAGTCGTCGGCGATGACGCGCAGTCGATCTATTCGTTCCGCGCGGCCACGGTGCGCAACATTCTGGATTTTCCGCAGCAATTTTCTCCACCGGCCCATATCATCACGCTCGACCGCAACTACCGCTCGACGCAGCCGATCCTCGCCGCCGCCAACGCGGTGATCGATCTTGCGGTGGAGCGCCACAAAAAGAACCTGCGGTCGGAGCGTGCCTCGGCCGAGCGCCCGCTTCTCGTCTGCGTACGCGACGAAGCCGATCAGGCGTGCTACGTAGCCGGGCGTATCTTGGAGTATCGCGAAGCCGCGATCCCGCTCAAGCAGCAGGCCGTGCTGTTTCGCGCATCGCACCACAGCGGCCCGCTCGAGATCGAACTGACCCGGCGCAACATTCCCTTTGTCAAATTCGGCGGACTGAAGTTCCTCGAAGCAGCACATATCAAGGACGTACTGGCCTTTCTGCGCTTTGCGGAAAACCTGCGCGACCGCGTATCGGGTTTTCGGGTCATCCAGATTCTGCCGGGGGCCGGCCCTGCCACGGCGGCACGCCTGCTTGAGCAGCTCGCAGCGGCGCACGGTACCACGGACGCGCTCGCCGGCTTTCGGCCGCCTGCCGCCTGCGCGGCGGATTGGCCGGCCTTCGCCGAGGCCTTGCGGCTTGTCCAAAACAACGCGGTGGGATGGCCGGCGGAGCTGGATCTGGCTTGCCGCTGGTATGCACCGCATCTTGAGCGCCGTTACGAAGACGTGAAAATCCGTGAAGCGGATTTGCTGCAGCTGGCGCAGATCGCTTCGACTTATGCGAGCCGGCAGCGTTTTTTGACCGAGCTGACGCTCGATCCGCCGTCGGCGAGCAGCGATAAAGCCGGTGTCCCGCTGCTCGATGAGGATTATGTGATCCTGTCGACCATTCACTCCGCCAAAGGGCAGGAGTGGAAGTCGGTGTTCGTGTTGAGTTGCGTGGACGGCTGCATTCCCTCCGATCTTGCAGTCGGCGGCACGCCCGAGATCGAGGAAGAGCGTCGCCTCCTCTATGTCGCGATGACGCGCGCCAAGGATCATCTGCACCTGATCGTACCGCAGCGGTTCTTTGCTCACCAGCAACGCGGCAACGGCGACCGGCACATGTACACAGTGCGGACCAGGTTCGTGCCCGAAAGGGTTGCCGCATTGTTTGAGCAAAACGCCTGGCCAATTGCGGCGCGCCGGAACGGTTCCGCGGCCAAGGCGGCGGCCAGGCCCGTGGACATTGCCGCGCGGCTTCGACGCATGTGGCGTTGAGCGGCAGGCGCCGGAGCGCTGCGGCTCAGTCATGGAGCGACCGCGGCGACCTAACGCATCAAGTTGACCGTGACGTTTTTCCGCTGCGTGTAGCTCTCCAGCATGCCTTCGAGCGAGAACTCGCGGCCGATTCCGCTTTCCTTGTAGCCGCCGTAGGAGTGCCCGGGACTCTGGCCGAGGCCCTGGTTGACCTGGACCCAGCCGGCCTCGATGACGTGGGCGGTGCGCAAGGCACGGCCGATGTCGTGCGACCACACATAGGCGGCAAGCCCGTAGTGGCTGTCGTTCGCCATCCGGATCGCCTCGGCCTCGTCGGTCCAGGGAATAGCGACCAGCACCGGCCCGAAAATCTCCTCACGCGCCAAGCGCCAATCGTTCGCCGCGTTGGCGAAGATGGTCGGGATGGCGTAATAGCCTTCGCTGAGCGGCCCTTCCTTGGGCGGCAGCCCGCCGATCACGACGCGCGCCTCGCGCCGGGTCAGCCCTTCCTCGACATAGCCGCACACCTTGCTGAACTGCTTCTCGTTGATGATGGCGCCGATGTCGCTTGCCTCATCGAGCGGATCGCCGATCTTGAGCGACTTCACCTTTTGGCCCAGCGCATCGAGGAATGGGTCGAAAACATCGCGGTGCAGGAACAGGCGCGAGCCGGCGGTGCAGGACTGGCTCTGCCGCGTGAAGCGCATGGCCGCGATGATGCCGTCGACGACCCAGTCCTCGTTGGCGTCGGGAAAGACGATCGAGGGGCTCTTGCCGCCAAGCTCGAGCGACACCGGCACGATGCGGTCGGCGGCGGCACGCATGATCAGCTTGCCGACCTCGGTGGAGCCGGTGAACGAAAGCTTGCTCACGGCCGGATCGTTGGCGAGCGGCGCGCCGCACTCCTCGCCAAGCCCGGTCAGCACGTTGAGCACGCCGGGCGGCAAAAACTCCTGGCACATTTCGGCAAGCAGCAACACGCCGAGCGGCGCATCTTCGGCCGCTTTGAGGACCATGGTGTTGCCGGCGCAGAGCGCGGGGCCGATCTTGAGTGCGGCAAGCAACACCGGCGCGTTCCACGGAATAATGGCGCCGACGACGCCGAGCGGTTCGCGCCGCGTATAGCTCAGCACGTGCTCGCCCAACGGAATGGTCTCGCCCTTGAGCTCGCCGCCCAAGCCGCCGAAGTAACGCAGGATGTCGACCGTCGTCTTCGCCTCGGGCCGCGCCTGGGTGCGCAGCGCATTCCCCGTCTCAAGCGCAATGCAGCGGGCCAACTCTTCCAGGCGCGCCTCGAGCGCGTCGGCAATGCGCGCGATAAGCCGTCCGCGGTCGCGCGGAATGGTGCGCGACCAAGCAGGAAAGGCCTCCGCCGCTGCGCGAACGGCGCGCGCAACATCCTCGGCGCGGCCGCGCGGCACCACGGCAATCGGACGGCGGTGCGCCGGATCCTCGACTTCCAGCACCTCGCCGCAAGCACTGTCGACCCACTTGCCGCCGATCAACATCTGCACCTGCCGCAGCGCCGCCTCGTCACCGCCTATTCGCTTGACCGCCGTCATGATCGTCTCCGTCGAAAAAATGCGTCCACTCTCGCCAGCGAGGCATGCTACGCCTCGGCGGGCGCCAAGCAAATCGCCAACGAAGGATCGGCATTCCCAGGCAGCCTCGCCGAACCGTCCGCGCTTGTGGGTTGGTGCGTCAGCCCAGCGGTCGGTTTTCTCCACCTGGCCGATCTTTCATTTCGACCGGCCATCAGGGCGCAAACGTCGCCTTTTACATCCTTTGATTAAATCCTCCGGCCTCGGGAACAGCGCAGTGCGTTCCTTCGTTGCCGAACCAAGTGAGGCAACGGCAAGAAGGAGGGAACTATGGCATCCAATCCACACTCGATCGACCGCGAAGCCGGCGACGCGGCAGAAACCACCCGCCGCGCAACCGGGCAAGCAGCGCGCACTCTGTCCGAAGCCAGCGACCACACGACGCGTGCCGGCACAGAGGCGTTCCACCGCAACACGGAGCGCTTCAATGCTTCGTGGCGAAGTGGAAGCGAAGCTGCCAACCGCATCGCGGAGCGATCGATGGAGCAGCTCAGCAGGTTATTGGGATTGAGCGGAGAAACGGCGCGGCAGACGGTTCAACAATCGTCCAGCAACATCCAAGC
>JASHPU010000204.1 GCA_030037885.1 Xanthobacteraceae bacterium
ACCCGGACCGCCCGGGAGCGGGGTGACAAGCCCCGCCCGCAGGAACCGCACTCGCTCCATCACTCGGCTGTCACCGGTTGACGCCCCTTGATGAGCGAAGCGGCGCCGGCTTCTATGCGCCGGCGCAGTTTTGTCAAGCGCTATCGCTAAGCATTGATTCTGCGGCGCTTTTTGCTTCAGCGGCGAGGCCCGCAACCGCTTCGGCGCGCAATTTTCGACGATTCAAAACGAATCTTTAAGCAGAAACAATCGCTTGGCTACATTTTGAATCGATCTGGGCGCTCGAAATTGCGCAACATCGTAGCCCGCATGAGAGAAGCGATATGCGGGATCAGACTGCCAGGCAGCTCCCGGATATCGCTTCGCTCATCCGGGCTACGCTTACGGCACGTCGCGGGCGGCCGGGTCGCCCGGCGCGACCTGATGCGAATTGTACTTGTCCGGTTGCTCGTAATCCAACTCGGTGAACGGCTGGTACGGCGCGCCATCGCATTGCTGCGGCGTGGCATCGAGAAACTCGTTGGGCCTGCCTTCCAGATAGATGACCGCCTTGGTCCTTTTGTCGTTGTGTCCGGTGAACAGCACGCACACCACGTAATGCTGCGTGGCGCCGCCGGCGACCGGCTTGAGCGCAGGCGGCGCGATGAAGGCGCCGCGAAAGTCGGCGCGGTCGTGCAGGTCCGTCGTCAGCATGGTCGCGATCTGCTTGCGGTAATTCGCCGGATAGGCATCCGGATTGACCGCGAGAGCGGGCGCGGGCTTCTTGCCGAAGCCGCCGAAACCGCCGCTGCAGGCGCCGAGCAGGCCCGCCGCCAGCAGCAAGGCCGCAACAGCGGCGCCGCGGGTTTTGGCCGGCCGGATTGCGCAACGGGTCGTCATGCGGCGCATGCGGCGGAGAGCTTCATCATGGCCAGAACCGCGCGGCCGTTCGGCCCATACGGATTGCCGACCGATTGCATCATGTCGAAATGATTGTAGTTCGCCGCCTCGACCAGCTCGACCGGCTTGCCGGCGGCTTTGATCGCGGCGGCGAAGTCGCGGTTCTGGCGCGCAAACTCCGGCGTCTCATCCGTTCCGTAGGTGACGACGACCGGGGCGGCAATGCGATCGATATGGCGCTGCGAACTCATCGCCTGCTCCATCGCGTCGGTGAAGTGCACGTAGTTGCCGCGCTTGGAGAGCCGCACCGGTTTCAAGTCGTACATGCCGCTCATGCAGGCGCCGCCTTTGATGATGGCCGGCGACAGGCCGAACGCGTTTTGCCAGTCGGTGACCAGCGCCACGCCGCAGAGATGGCCGCCCGAGGAATGGCCGCCGATGTAGAGCCGCTCCGGATCGCCGTCGAAGCTTGCGGCGTTCTTGTAGGTCCAGGCGATGGCGCGCCGCACCTGCGCGGCCATCACCTGCAGGTCGCCGCCCGCCTTATCGACCGCAATGAAATCGGGCACGACATAATGCGCGCCGGCATTGACGTAGGTTTCCGCCGCATAGGCGTAATCTTTGGCGGCACCGTGCAGCCAGGCGCCGCCATGAATGAACAAAAAGATCGGCGCCTTCGGCCGCCTGGTGCGGAAAATGTCGAGCTTTTCGATTGCGGTCGGGCCGTAGGCGAGGCGCTGCGGCGGGCCGAGGCGTCGGCGCACGAGTTCGCTGTTGCTTTTGGCACGGGCCAGAATGTGTTGGGCGAGCGGCGCATAGAACGATTGATCGTAGGCGGCGTCGAGCTCGACCTGGTCCATGTTCATAAAGACGCTCGGACCTTGCGGGTGCGCGGGCGGGCCGATAGGGCACTCCTGCGCCAATGCCGGCGCGGCCAGCGTTGCCGCCGCGGCCGCCAGCGCCGCGCGGCGCGACAGCGCTTTGGCGAAAAATTCGCCGCGCGATAAACGGTCATCAAATCTCATCCGGGCCTCCCAGCGCGCCCCGCCGCGCGAGCATAGCACAGGCCGCGCCGCCGGCGACCATCACTCCGAACCAGAGGATTGCCTCAATCGTCATTCCGGATCGCCGCGAAGCGGCGAGTCCGGAATCCATAACCACCGCCGCCGGGAATATGGATTCCGGGTTCCTCGCGGAGCTTGTCATCGGGCCGGCCACTTCGGGCCGGACCCGTTGGCTCGGCCCCGGAATGACGAAATAATCATCCGGATTTCGAATCACTCCTCCGGAACCGGGCCGCACCAGCCCGGCAGGTAATCGGCATCGGTGCTCTTGGCCAATTGCAGCGCCTTTTCGACGGCGTGATCGAAATCGCTCTCGACGACCTTGCGTTTGATGCGCCGGCGCAGGAAATCGGCCCATAGAAATTCGCTGAACGGCGTCGTGTCCTTGGCGAAGCCGCCGGCGCGGCGCAATTCGCCGGCGAGCGAGCGGAACGGATCGTCCACCAGCTTGGTGATCGATTTAGGGATGTCCTTGTAGTGCCGGCGGCGGCCTTCGTCGTCGAACGGATGCATCCAGCTGCGATTGTCCATCACGATCCAGAACGCATCGGCCTCGAGCTTGCTCAGGTTGGCGATCACGGCGACGGCGACGTTCTTGACGCCTTCATCGTGGAGCGCGCGCGCAAGATGATGATGGTCGATCACGTAATGGCGGCGCTTGGGGCCGAGGATCACCGGAATCATGTGCCTGCCGAGAAATTTTCCGGTGTCCTTGCCATGGATCTCGCGCCAGCGTTGGCGCTTGGCCGCAACCTCGGCCATGCCGACCGTGATCTGGGTCGGCCGCAACTCGTCGATGGCGACGGTGGTGAGCAACGGATCGCGAACGTGGCTCATGGAGCGCTCCTGCGAAAGATGCGTTCAAACAACAAGCCGCCCGGCGCGTCGGCGCCGGACGGCCCAGCAACATAGGGCATTCACGCGTCGGTTTAGTGCGCCAGCGGATTCGGCCTGATCTGGATGTGGACGGCCATCGGCGTCATGCCTTTGCCGCCTTCCTTGAGCCAGGGCGTGCGGTCGCCTTCCGCGGACCACAGCCCCCTGCCCTTCCAGCCGGCCTTGGGATCGTCGATGCGGGCATCCAAACCCTTGGCGTAGAAGCCGATCGGATACGGGACCCGCAGCACGATCATCTTGCCGTCGACCAAGGCATTGAAGCCGTCGTTCTCGTTGCCGGTCGAGATCGGTACGTCGTTGCCCAGCCCGACCGCGTCGTGCTGATCGACCCAGGTATAATAGCTCGCCTCGGCGCTGTTATCGCCGATGCCGGCAAAGCCCGGCCCCGGATATTTGTAGAACGTCCAGCCTTCCGGGCACTGGTCGCCGGTCGCCTTCGGGCCGTTGAGCGGGCCCTTGCACTTGCTGCGGTCGAAGCTGCCGAGATGGCCGCTGGCGAGCGACACCCAGACCACGCCCTTGGCGTCGATATCGCCGCCGCGCGCGCCGAAGCCCGGCTTCGGGATGGCGTAGAATTCCGAGAGTTTGGTCTTCGGGTCGTAGCGGACGATGCCGTTGCGTCCGGCAAACACGTTGAAGGTAAACCAGACCGAGCCGTCGACCGGGTCCGGCATCACCGCGTAGGTGCCGGAGCCGGCGATCCGCATATCCTTGTTCGGATCCTGGGGCTGGCCCGGTTCGGTGTAGTCGTCGAGCTTGCCGTCGCCGTTGGTGTCGAGCACGAACGGCGCCCAGCCTTGCGCCTTCTCGGCACTGCCGGTTGCGTCGAACACCTTGGTGTCGAGCCAGCCGACCACCGGCCCGCCGCCGGAGGTCCACAGCGTGTTGTCCTTGTCGAAGCCGAATTGCAGGTGATGGGTACCGAAGCAGGTATCGATGAAGGTGAATTTTTTGCTCTTCGGATCGAACATCGCGAGCTGCCGCTCATTGCTGTCGATCGGGAACGCCTTGGCGTACGGGTTATCCGATCCCTTGCGGCAGAATGCCGGCGTGCCGGGCGCATGGTTGGTCCCGGTCAGCCAGAGCCGGCCTTTGGCGTCGAACATGTCATTATGATTGTCGAACTTGGTGTCCCACACCTGCTCCATGCCCCAATAGGCCGATGGCGCCATGGGCTTTTGGATCGCCGCATGGCCGGGGCCGAACGCTTCCGGCACGTCGGCGCCTTCCGGCGGCGTGAGGGTAGTGACCTGCCCGGTCTTCGGATCGAGCACCGGCAGGTGATCGGTGGCATATTCGGGCGAGCCGTAGAGCTTGCCGTAAGCATTGACCGTCGGGTTGCGCTTGTCCGACGAAATCAGGTCGTGCAGGTACTGCTTGTCGTTGCCCCAGTCCCAGGTCGTCACCACGACGTTGCGCTCGATGCCGGACGGCCGCTGCGGTTTGACCGGCGGCAGTTCGCCATTGGCGATGCGGTCGGTCCAGTCGCCGAAATATTTCAGCGGCACGCTGCCGAGCTGGCCGGCGATCGGATTGATCATCAGCGGCGCGGCTTGGCCGGATTGAATGCGGCGCGCCCAGGCTTCCTCGCCGGTCTTGAACGCGCCGAGCGCCGCCGGAATCGTGCGCGTGCCAAGCTGGCCGAGCTGATGGCAGCCGACGCAAGCCTGGTTCTTGATCGTGGTCAGCCACTGCTGTTGCGTCACCTTCGCGGGAATGTCGCTCTTGCCGCCGAACTGGTCGGCGGCCGGAATGTGCAGCATCGAGAACCAGTAGATCGCCGGATAGTACTGCGCCGCGGCGGCGTCGTTCGGCGCCGGCACGGCGGTCAGGTTGAGGTGCTTGCCCGGCACCGCATCGACCTTCGGCGAATCGATCAGGCCGTAGCCGCGCACCCACACCTGGTATTTGCCGTTCGGCAGATCGGGCACGACGTAGCGGCCCTGGTCGTCGGTGACCACCATCTTGGCGTAGCGGGTCGGCAGGTCGTGGGTTTCGGCGATCACCCACACGCCGGCTTCGGGGCCGTGCGGACCGCTGACGACGCCGCCGATGTCGTGGCGCGAGATCGAGACGTTTTGGGCTCTGCCTCTTTGGGCGCTGGCGCTCATCGGCGTCGCCGCCAGGACGGCGGCCAACGCGATCGCCGCGACGCTCGAATACAGAACGCGCTTCATGCAGACCTCCCTTGCTCGCGCGTCCCTCGGGCCCGGCGCGCGCGGTTATCGCCCGCTCAAATTTGCCCCAGCGCCCGCCGACCGGCAAGGGGATGTAAGCGGCGACCAAGCCAATTGTCTTGCCGATGGCCTACCATCCTGGATGGCACGCTTTCTCAGTTCGCCGCGCCGTTGACGGCGCTGGCGAGCTTGTCGAACAGGCCGGCGATGTCCTTGCGGATGGTCGAGAGCCTGGTGAACTGATCGGCGAGCCCCGCCACGCGCTCTTCAAGCTCGCGCTTGGTGTCGGCGAACGATTTGACGCGCGCGGCGAGGTCGCCTTGCTCGCCGCCTTCGATGCGGCGGATCTTCGCGACGAGGTTTTCGCGAATCTCCTGCAGCTCCGCGATGAGCTTGACCACGCCGCTGTCGTGGGCATCGAGCGGCCCGAGCCGGGTCTGCAATTGGCCGAGCCGCGTGCGCAATTGCGTGAACGCGTCGACGTGGGCTTCGATCTTGTCGAACTGTGCCTGGGTCTCTTCGACGAAGCGCGTCAATTCCTCGATGCGCGCATCCGCATCGCCGGCGCCATGGCCGTTCTTGGCAATGGCAAGCGTGTCGAGCGCGCGGTCGAGCCCGGCAAACAGCGCGCCCACGTCCTTGCGCAGGCCGGCGAGCCGGGCGAATTGCGCGCTCAAATCAGCGATGCCGCCGTCGAGCCGCTTTCTGTCGTCGGTCAGTTTCTGCACGCGCTCGGCGAGCGGACCTTCGGGCAGCCGCTCGAGCGAGCCGATATTGGTCGCCAGCGCGTCGGAGCGTTCGTCGAGCTGCCGCAGCCGCGCGACGATGCCATCGTCGCCCGACAGGAACGGCGCGACGCGGACGCCGAGCGCGGCGCACGCTTCGCTCAAGGTTGCGATTGTCTTCGACGCCTGCTCGATCTGGTCGCAGCGGCTGTTGCTCTGGCGGACGAAATCCGCGAGACTTTTCACTCGCACGTCGAGCGCCACCGCGTCGTCGCCGCTGGCGATTTCGGCGAGCGCCCGCTCGACGTCGCGCTGCCTGGTATCCAGATCCATGAACATTTGCTCGATGGCGCGGCGGGCATCGAGAACCGGCGCAAGCCGCGCGTTGAGCGCCTCCTGCTCGGCGCGGATGCCGTCGACGCGGGATTTGAGGTCCTTGTTTTCGTTGCGCTGCCGTTGCACCTCGGCGAACCGCTCCGCCTCGCCGACCCGCCGCTTGAGCGCCGCGATGGCGTCCTCCGGGTCGCTGCGGGTGAGATGCGCCACGTCGGCGTCGGTTTCGGCCTGCTTTTTGCTCAGGTCTTTGACGCCCCGGCGCACGCCGTCGAGCCGCAGCTCGAGCGCGCTCGCCGCCTGCCTTTGGCGCACCAAACGGTCCCACAGCCACACCGCAAACGGCAACATCAGGAGCGGCACGAGCACGATCACCGCCCACGCGATCTTGTGCATGAGCGGCTCGGCACGAAAGGCCCCGATCAGGGCGGCCATTTCCGGCCCCTGGGCGATCACGACAAACGCCACCGCCAGCACGAAAAGCACCACGGAAACGCCAACAAATTTGCCCATGAAACGTTGCCCCGCTGACGCCGCGCCACCGCGCTTATTTGTAGCGCCGGCAGTCGGCTGCGCACAAGGGCAAGCATGATGGCTATGGGATTTTCGGGAGCGGCATGGCGGTAACGGGTGCCGAACGAGGAAGCCTGACGACGGCCGTGCGCGCCGCCTCTTTTCTCGTCTTTTTTGTTTGGTTTGCGTTGACGGTCCTATGCGCAGCCGGCGCGCCGCGCGCTTCGAGCGAGGAGCGCGCAACCGCGCAACCATCAGTCGCGGCGTGTCGGCCGGCCGATTTCCGCGTCGTGCTCGACGTCGGGCACACGCCAGAGGTGCCCGGCGCGATCAGCGCCCACGGCATTCCTGAATACGTTTTCAATATGCGCCTTGCCGCCGACGTCAAAGACGCGCTGGTCAAGGCCGGCTTCGCCAGGACCGTGCTGCTCCTCACCGACACGGCGCCGCCGCGCGGCCTGTTCGAGCGCGCCGCTTCGGCCAACCGGCTTGACGCCGATCTGTTCATCGCCATTCATCACGATTCGGTGCCAGATTATCTGTTGCAGACCTGGGAGTACGCCGGACACGAGGAGCATTTCAACGACAGCTTCCCCGGCTACGCGATCTTCATCTCCGACGAGAACGCCGACCGCGCCGGCAGTCTGGCGTTCGGTCATTTGCTGGGCAAAGCGCTGCAGGCGCAGGGGCTCGCCTACACGCCGCATTACACGCTGCCGCTGATGCGGCATCGCCGCCGCCAGCTCGTCGACGCCGCGGCCGGCGTCTATCGCTACGATGCGCTCGTGGTGCTGCAGCGCACCCGCATGCCCGCGGTGCTGCTCGAAGCCGGCTCGATCATCAACCGCACCGAGGAACTGGCAATGGCGACGCCCGAACGCCGCAGCCGCATCAGCGCGGCGATGGTCGCGGCGGTCAGCGAATTTTGCGCAAGCCGCGCCGCGGCGCGGCACGATCATCGCATCAGGCGCGTGGCCGTGCCGCGTGCGACTATGCATCGTCGCTACGGCGCCCGCTAAGTATGATGAAGCTGATATAACCCTGCCGAAATCGACCAAGGATGGTAGCCCGGATCGCGCGTTGCGCGATCCGGGACGGTCCTCGCGGGCTCGACTGCCGTTCCCGGATCGCGCGTTGCGCAATCCGGGCTACGCTTGCTGCATCCGCACTCCCTATTGCGGCGCCAGCGCATGCGCCGGCTTGCGGCCAGGCTCGATCAGCGACACCCCCTGCCAGGTCCCGCTCTCGACCAGTTCGCGGACCAGAGATTTCACCGTCAGCGCAATGGCCTCGATAGCGGGGCTGCGCTGGCTCACCTCGGAAAAACACAGCGCAACCGGCCGGACCAACGTCGCGTCGGCGATGCGCCGGTAATTCAGCGCAATTTTTCCTTCGCCGTCGTAAAGCACGGACCATGGCTCGATCGCGTTCCCGGTACCGGATGCAACGGCGCGGCGCAGCGCACACACCGTCTCGACTTCGCCAATCGGCGTGACGTTGAGCCCGTGTCTCTTGAACGCTTCCTGGGCGACGCGCCGGCTGGCGCTGGCGGGGCCGGGCACGATCATCGGACGTTGCGCCGCATCGGCAATTCGGATCGGTGAAGGATCCGGATCCGCAGTCACATAGAACAGTTCTTCGAGTAACAGCGGCTCAACCGCAAGGCCGCGCGCGGATTGATCCTCGAAGAGCAGGGCAAGATCAATACGTCCATTGAGTAGTTGTTCGCGCAGCAGCGAACTGTTGCCGTCGGTGATATGGAGCACAATTCGCGGATGCTCAGTGCATACGCGCCTAAACAGGTCGTAGCTCAAGATAGGACCTATTGTGTGCGGCACCCCGATAGACACCCGGCCCGAAGGAAGGTTGACCGCGGTCTTGGCCGCCTGCTTGGCAGATTCGAGCTGCCGCAGGATTGTTTCGGCGTGGCGGTAGAGCGCGCTCCCCGCTTCGGTGAGCACGATGCCTTTTCGGCCGCGGGTCACCAATTGCGTATCCAGTTCGGCCTCCAGGCTGGCGAGATGATAACTGAGCGCCGACTGCGCCACATGCAACTGATCTGCGGCACGCGAGAGGCTGCCTGCCTGGACGGCCCCGACGAAGTAACGAAGTTGACGCAGGTCCATGAACAAGCGGCCTCACCTGGAAAATAGGGCGCCGTAGGGCACGGAGTTTCTATTCGCCAGTTTTGCCGTCCCCTATCGAACGAGCAGCTTCGCCGAGTTGCCGCGGCGTCCGAACCGGGGCACAGTATACACTTTCAGCGCGCATGGATAAACAGCGGCGACCGCATGTGGCATCCCGGCAAACTGATGAATTTCTGCGCTTTTCTGCTCGCCAGCGTGGTCTGTATGTCCGGAATCAGACACTGTGCTGCGCCGGCGGCGTTTGGCGCCGATGCTTGGCCGGGGACAAAGCCGCTCAGATTCGAAACGGGGTCGGCCGCGGGCGGCATGACCGACATCGTGCCGCGGGAGCTGTCGAATTACCTCTCCGCTTCCATCGGCGTGCCGGTGATCGTGGAGAACAGGCCCGGCGCCGGCGGCAATATTGCTGCCGGTATTGTGGCGAAGGCGGAGCCCGACGGTCACACGCTTTTGGTTACCGGTTCGAACTTGGCCGTCAATCCAACGCTGTTGCCAAATCCCGGCTTCGACTACGCGCGCGATCTGGCGCCGGCGTCGATGGCGGTATCGGCGAAATTGCTGCTCGTCGCGGCGCCGGCTTTTCCCGCCAAAAACATTACCGACGTCATCAAAATCGCAAAGCAAAAGCCGAAGTCGGTCAGCATCGCCGTGTCCGTTATCGGTACGCCCGGTTACCTCGCGGCCGAGATGCTTGCGCAATACGGCGACATCGATCTGACCTTTGTGCCCTACGGCGGTATCACCCAGGCCATACCGGACCTGATCGCCAACCGCGTGGACTTGGCGGTTGGCTCCATGGCGTCACTGCTGCCGCAGGTCCGCAGCGGGGCGCTCAGGGCGTTGGCGGTGACTTCGCCGCCGCGATCGCGGCTTGCGCCCGACATACCGACTGCGGCGGAAGCGGGATTGCCTGCGATGCAGATTCACGGGTGGATTTGCATCATGACCACCGGCGGCACGCCGGCGCCGGTCATTGCGCGCCTGGACGCCGAAATCGCCAAAGCTTTGGCGCTGCCGCAAGTGCGCGCCGCCTTTGCCAAGCAAGGCGTCGAAGTCTTCCACCTCAATCCGACGGAACTCGGCGAATTCCTGCACGCGGAAGCCGCGCGTTTCAGCAGTCTCCTCAAGCACTCGCGGGTTGTGAGAGCGCCGCAGTGACAAGCGTCCATTACGAATCTTGATAGACCATCAATTTCGACCTGCTCTTATCATCTGATTTCAAGATAGTGAGCATATGGCGTTTCGTCTTTTCAACGCACTGTTGTCTTGTGACTATCGCACATGGCGAAGAAAGGCCCCAACGCGATCGACCGGCAGGTCGGCGCCCGGGTGCGGATGCGGCGATTGATGCTTGATATGTCGCAACAAAAACTCGCCGTGGCGCTCGGCGTGACGTTTCAGCAGGTCCAGAAATACGAGAAAGGTTCTAACCGCATCGGCGCCGGCGGATTGCAGCAGCTCGCCGAAATATTGGCGGTGCCGGTCGGTTTCTTTTTCGAGGATTTTCCCACGGCTGCGGGAAAGCAGGCGGCGTTGCCATCGTACATATCGGATTTCCTGACGACCGCCGACGGACTGGCCTTGACCCAGGCGTTCATGAATCTCCGCGACGCGCGGCAGCGCCGTTGCCTCGTCATTCTGGCCGAGGCCATGGCGCGCTGAGCATTTTGCCGGCAATCACACGCGATAGACCATCGATTCAGTCCATCGTCATTGCGCGTCGGGGACCGGCCTTCGGCCGACCCTCTTGGATGAAAGCAGCTTGTAGCCCGGGTTGAGCGCAGCGAAACCCGGGGTTCAACATCGTGGCTTGTATCGCCGTCTCCGGATTTTGCTTCGTTCAATCCGGGCTACTTGCTACGCGCTTCGGCGTGACTCAAACCGCGCCGTAGCTCGCGCAGCGAGCGTAGCCAGGTCGCTCGCCATGACGATGTATGAAGCTTTAGGCCATCGCCAGCGTGCGGCTCCTGCGGAACGCCAGCGTAGAGATGATCATGAAATTGATCATGCTCACCGCGACGCCGGCGGCAAAGGCCGGCGCGTAATGGCCGAAATAATCGTACAGCACGCCGCCGATCCAACCGCCCGTCGCCATGCCGGAGCCGCTGCACAACAGCAGCGTCGGGATGCGCCAGTAGGCCTCGCCGACCGGGAACAGTTCGCGCGACGCCAAAATGTTGGCGGGCACGAGCCCGCTGAAGCCCAAGCCGAACGTCGCCGCGACGGTGAACAGGCCGAGTTCGTTCTGGGTGAGCAGAAACAGCGAAAGCCCGACGGTCTGGCACGCCGATCCCGCCAGCATCGTGTACAGGCCGCCGACCCGGTCGGACAACGCGCCCCAGAACTGGCGGCTGATGAACGCCATGCCGAGCAGCACCGAGATCATCGCCGCGCCGTGCGCCGGACTGATGCCGAGATCGCTGCAGAACGCGACCAGATGCGCCTGCGGCATCGCCATCGGCACACAGCAGGTGAAGATCGCGGCGGCCTGCAGCACGAAGACGAGATTGGGCGGCCAGCCCAGCACCGTGTCGGCGCCGCGCTTGGTGGCCGCCGCAACCGCGCGATGCGGCGTCTGCGGCGGCGGCCCGAGCACGATCAGCGCCGCCGGCACGATCAGGATCAATTCGACGGCCGCGTAATAGAGCATCGCCTGGCGCCAGCCGGCATGGGCGATGATCCGCTCGAAAATGGCGGGCCAGATCGCGCCGGCCAAAAAGCTGCCGCTGGAAATCAGCGCCAGCGCCGAGCCGCGGCGGCGATCGAACCAGCGGCTGACATAGACGTAGAACGGCGCGTTGATGCCGCCGATGCCGAGGACCCCGATGAACAGGCCGTGGCCGACAAACAGCGGGACCGAAGGGCCGAGTGTCGATAAAGCGAGCCCGACCGCGATCATGATTGAGCCGCCGATCACGGTCCAGCGCACGCCGACCCGCTCGGCGATCTGCCCCATGAGGATGCCGCCGACGCCCGAGCCGATCCACACCAGCGCGCCGGCGAAAGCCGGAATGGCGCGTTCGCCATTGACCTCGGCGGCGATGGTCTTGAGCGCCACGACGGTGATCCACGGCGCGCCGAACGCCGTCGCCATGACCGCGAGCGCCACGCTGGCGACGACCCACGATTTCTGCGTCTCGACCGATGGCAGCGATGACGATTTCAGCATGTCTTTCGCGTTGCGGGCGCGCCCGGCAGGCCTTTTGGCTTGGTCCGTTTGACTTGGTGCGCCGGTATAGCAGCGGACGCACTCACCCGCCCAGAAGATTTCTCGCGGCGGGAATATCCGCCGCATGCATGGCGGGCGTTCAACTCGAAGACGTTGCCAACCGCCCGCCCCCTATGATATTCTAGTCAGTATGACTAGAATTGTTAAAGGGCCCTCGCCGAAGCCCGCCCCCAAGCCGACCAAGACCCGCGGTCGAACCCGCAACCGGCAACCGGGCCGTTGGCCGTTGCAGGACGCAAAGGCGCGTTTCAGCGAGCTGGTGCGCCGCGTCCACAGTGAAGGGCCGCAGCACGTGACAGTGCACGGGCGCGATGAAATCGTCGTCATTGCGGCGGAAGAATTTCGCCGTCTCAAGGGCAATCCGACCGGCAAAGTTCTCATCGCAGCGATGCGGGCGTCGCCGCATCGCGACATCAACATCGAACCGCGGCGCACGCCCATGCCGGTGCGCGAGGTCGCCTTGTGACGGGGTGGCTCCTCGATACGAATATCCTGTCAGAACTGCGCCGCCCCAAGCCGGAACCCAAAGTCCTCGCCTTCATCGCCGCGCAGCCACTCGACTTCCTCTATGTCAGCGCGGTGACGCTCGCCGAAATACGCTTCGGCATCGAACGCGCAAGCAACGCCAGCCGTCGCGCCGAGCTCAATGACTGGCTCGCCCACGGAGTGCGGCCAATGTTCGAAGGCAGGGTGCTGGCGATCACCGAGGACATCATGTTCAAGTGGCGGCTTCTGGTCGAAGACGGCCGCAGAGCCGGTCATACCTTCTCGCAGCCTGATCTGATCATCGCCGCAACGGCGCTTCATCACGGCCTTACGGTCGTGTCCCGCGACGTGAACGACTACCGGAAGACCCACGCGCCGGTATTCAATCCGTGGGTCGATCCGCCGCCGGCAAGCCTGTAGGAAGGCTCAAGGGGACCGCCATGCCAGTTGCCCCCACTAAGTTATTCGGCGCATGATCAGTCTTACTGCGTCAAAAGTTCGGAGTGCCCGTCGAGACGCTGCCGGAAACGCGGCGCTCATCGACGTGCCCTCTCCCCTTGCGGGAAAGGGCGACTCGGCAGTTCAACAACAAAAGTGGGTGAGGGGCCTCGGCCGCAACCCCTCACCGAGCCGAGTTTGTTGCGCGGCTTGCGTCGCCCTCTCCTGCAAGGGGAGATAGCTTTATACTAAGTAATTGACATTTCATTGTAAATAGCTATCATTCTTTCTGCACAACCCATACCCAACCTACACAGATTCAATAGCTTAGCCGAGAAAAATACACAAATCCTGCACAGAACGCGTCGTCCCATGGCCTTCCTCATCGACACTCAGGAGCTCAAGCCCGGGCTGATCATCTTCCGCCGCGCGGACGTAAAGCACCGCAACTGGTATTGCCGGATTAAGGTCCCCCAGACGGACCGCTACAAGACGGTTTCCCTCAAGACGGCAGACATCGACGCGGCGAAGGAGCGCGCCTTCGATCAAGACTCGGACATGCGCTTTCGCATCAAGCACGAGGTACCGATCTTCAACCGGCCCTTCAGCCAGATCGCGAAGGACTATGCCGATTTCCAGAAGGAACGCGCCGACGCGGGCCAGATCACCAAGCACCGCTGGGAGACCATCGAATCGATCATTCGCGCCCAGCTCAACCCCTATGTAGGTACGCTCCAGATCAACCTGATCGGACAGGATCGGTGGGAGCGCTATCCGCTTTGGCGGCAAATCAATGGCAAGGGCCGCAGGGATCGCGACGGAAAGGATGGCCGTGTCAGCACGGCCTCCATCCGTACCGAGATGTCGATCTTTCGGGCGATCATGGCCTATGCCGCAAAAAAGAAATACATCGGCGAAGGCCAGGTCTTTAAGGGCAAGCTGATCCTCGAAAAAGTTCGGCGGGAAGAATTCACGCCCGAGGAATACCGCAAGCTGCACACCCATGCACGGCAATGGATCAAGAACGCCAAGCGTCCCGCGCATGTGTGGGCCCGGACCGTGGCCTATAATTTCATGCTGATCATGTGCAACACCGGCATGCGTCCCCCGGAAGCCAAAAACCTGCGCTGGCGCGATGTCGCATTTCGCGACGACGAACAAGGCCGCAAGTTCGTCGTCCTGCACGTGCGCGGAAAGGACAAATTCCGCAATCTCGTTGCCGCCGGCAACGTGGCGGAATACCTCGAACGCATCCGCGCCATCAGCAAAGCGACCAAGCCGGACGATTTCGTGTTTACGGGCTCTTCGGGCAAGCGTGCGGGCGTGCTTTACCGGCGGCTGATCGA
>JASHPU010000205.1 GCA_030037885.1 Xanthobacteraceae bacterium
CGTCGGCGGCGGCACAGTGGCAATGCCTGGTTTGTAGGACGTCATCGGCTTTCCTCCTGCGACGCGCTTGTCCTCACCAACCCTGCCCTGAAGGGGCAGGGTTGAAGCGAGCGCCCGGCCACTCTCTCGCGGGGATGAGCGGACGGGTATGCTGATATCGAAGATGGCGAGCGGCGCGCTCGATTGATTGACTAAGCTACGATTGTCAGCAGGTCGTGCTGCCGGCGAAGGAGCGGCCTGTATCTCTACTCGGTCAATGACTCGGCGCAATGCGCCCTGATTTGTAGGTCGTAGCCCCTACTTTGCCTTTTCCCTTAGAAAGCGCCGAAATTCGTATAGGGCCTCCAGCTGATTGATATTCTTTAGATAGACGAAATTCGGTTTTCCCGCATTATCAGATGGCCGTTCGAACCAAAGCGCTCCTAAATTGGCCAGAAAATCCTTTCCGAGCTGATACTCCTCCTCATTGTCCCAGGCGAGCGTCAGCTGGACTCCAGTGGATTGAGTGTAAATCTCCATCTTCAAGTTCGACATGATTACCACCCTAAAAATTCATCGGGAACGCCGTAAGGATTCGATATCCCTTAGGCGAGCTCGGATCGCGCACTATGATGACGCGAACGCCATAGGTATCGCGAATATATGGCGTTGAGCGTTCGGTTTTGGCGAATGCCTCATAGCCTGTCGGCGATGAGAATTTCGCATCGACTATTGCCATCGGCAGCGAGCCGCTCGCCACCAGATTTACCTCAGTCTGATTACTCGCCGCCGTGGAATTTACCAGCTTGTTCGCCGCCTCCAAAGAAGTAAATGATCCTTCTTTCAAACCTTGAGCAAGGTCTCCGCGCCTCTGACTTCGAATCTCCTGATCAGTAATAATGGAAAAAAGGAATTGCGAGCTTTTTCCGACGTGTTGGGCGATCGTATGCCCGCCTCGCTGCTCTTCTTCCAGCAAATCTATCGGATAGCCGGACTGCCCTGCGCCCGCCACGACCTGCGTGCCCGGAGCGGCAGGCGACGTATCCGTCCGGGTGCCGGGATCCAGAGCCGCATATTGCGGCCCACGTTCGGGGTGCGGAGTTAGCCCCAGTGGAGCGCTTCCCGCATCAATCGCCGATCCAGTGTCACCGCTGGTCCACTCGCCGCCGTGCGGACTGCCGGCCGGCACGCGCGGCTGGTCGGGATTGTATTTGATGACATGTGAGCGCAGCCGCGGGTCGCGTCGCCGCCGCTCCTCCGGGGCCCACTCGACGAATTCGCCGTATTGGCGCTGCAGCTCGAGGTGCAGCACGACGAGTTCGCCGAGTAGGCGGCGAATCGCGGCGATCTCGGCGCGGCGTCGGCGCCAAAATTCGTCGTCCTGCGTGACGAGCGAGCGCGCCGCCGCCAGAACTTCGAACTGCTTCTGCAACGTCGGCGGCGGCACGGTGGCAATGCCTCGCTTGGTGGACGTCATCGGCTTTCCTCCTGCAACGCTTGCTCTTAGGATAAGGAGAACGCAGTCCATCGTCATTGCGAGCGAAGCGAAGCAATCCAGTACGGCGGCGCCGTTCTGGATTGCTTCGTCGCTTCGCTCATCGCAATGACGTGAGGATCGTGCTGAAAGCGCGCTAGCGCTGGCGCGGCCTGGTACCGGGGATGGTGTGCATCGGCGCCTGCTGGGCGCGTCGGATCGCCATGTCGGCCAGCGCTTCGAGGCCGCCGGGGCGATCGAGCAGGTTTTTGGCTTCCGGCATCAGCGAATCCTCGCTCTTCTCGGCGACGCGCACCGAGCTGGTGCCGAGCGGCATCGGCTGGTCCTCGACCTTCTTCAAGCGCGCAAGCACCTCGTCGAAAAGCGCATTCATGCCATGGACGGTTTTTTCGACCGCGCTTATTCGCTGATCGCCAAGCTTGTTGAGCTTCTGCGTCTCACGGTCGTCCGCGCCTGCCGCAGCGCCCTCGCCCGCCTGCGGCGAGAATTGCGGCCGCGGCTCGACATTGGCGCCGGGAATGTGCGCGCCCGGGCAGCAATCGGGATCGAGCTCCACCAGCAGATCGTGGCTCTGTTTGATACGGTCCTTGTCGGCCTTGGAATGGCGGGCGCCGATTTTCCCGAAATCGGCCGCGCCCGCCGCTGCCGCAGCCTTGAACCGGCGCGCCTCGGTCGAGCCGTCGGCCTTGATCACCGAAAACGTGGCGTCCGGCAGGCACGGATGATCGACCAGCGACACCTCGGTCGGCTCCGCGGTGTAGCGCATCAGCTTCGGGTCGTCCGGGTCGGTCCAGCGCCGCACGTAGCGGCCGCCTTGGGAGAAACCGGTATAAACGCCCTCCTCGACCTTCTGCCATTCGGCGTCGTCGACCACCTTGCCGCAGATCTCGATGCGCCGCGCATCGTCGTTGAACGCGATGTCGACCAGCTTGCCGGCGGCGACGGCGCCGTGCATGGCGCGCAGATTGCCGAAACTCTTGCCGTCGGTCGCGGCGGCGAATTTCTGCGACCATGTCTGATAATGCGGCTTGGTCGAGGCGTAGTCGCACACCTCGCCGAGCGCATCCGGCGCCTCGGCGGTGACGACGCCGTAAACCAGCCGCTTCGCCGCGTCTATCTTGACGATCGGCACGAACAGCTGCAGGGGTTTAGTGGTGGCGTTGGCAGTGGCTTCATCCATGATGGACTCCTGTTGGCGTTTATTTGGACGATATCCGGCGCAGCCCGGCCAGGGGTGCGCCGTGGCCAGGGGCGATTGCGTTTTTGGTTGTGCGAAAGCGTTCAGGCGGCCGAGCGGAGCCGCGGGATTTCTCTCTGGGGTGACATGACCGTGCGCTGTCCCCGCCTCAAGGAGGCGACGCTGCAGATGCTAAGCTTGTCGCCAAACGACCAGGCCCTCGCGGTCGTATGCACTTAAGAAGACTTCTTGGGCGTTATTCGCCATTCCGTCGATTAGAGCTTCATCCAGGATGCGCGTTGTGGGCACATCTGCGGCATCGAAACTAAAATTGCAAAAGGCGGCAACCAGCTTAAAGCTATGTAGTCGAAGTATTGTCCGAGAGATTGCTGCCGCATTGATTTCATCGGGGCCAAGAACAAAGTAAACGCATGACCGATCGAAGAATACGCCGTCGTATCCCTCTCTAACCAGATCTTGCGGCGTGAACCAAACATCCTGAAACACGACACTGCCGTTAGCGGTACGGCCGCTCAATTGTTCGAGCTCACGCTCGAACCATGCGCACGTCTCGCGCCACGACATCAGTCCTCCCGTTCCGAACTGCAAGGCACGCGCGCGCGAGGTCCCCCCAGGCAACAGCGAGAACACGTCTCCGCCGCGCTCCATTTGCAGCGAAAGTTTTGAGCATAGCCCCAGCTCTCCTCTTAAGGAGGAAACGACGAATTCTAGACCTTCTTCGCCCAGATTGATGTGTTGTAAACTCATCGGAACCCCGAAATTCTTTGATTTACGATTTTAGCTCCAGCCTGCCATCCGGAAACCAGCGGTACCACTGTTCCCCTGGCTTGGGCGTTTGGTAGTCCCAATGCGGCGGAGTTTGAGGAAGATGATTCATGTCTGGACGTAAGGTTTCGTCGGTTTTTGGATTATACCAGCTCCCTTCCGGGTCTCCAGGCTGGCTCCCCGGCTGCCCACGCCATTCATAGCCCGGACCAGGAGGAACTCTGGGATCCGTCGGATACTCCGGTAAAGGAGGACGAACTACCAGAGGGTCCTCGAATAAAAGCGGGGGCATCTGCGCTACGTGAGGATCAGCAGCGCTTTCGCCTTCTTTCGTCCATTGTCCGCCACCCGACTGGCCCGCCGGTACACGCGGCTCGTCGGGATTGTATTTCAGGGGGCGCCGTAATTCCGGCCGCGCCGTGTCGAACTCGCGGATAAGCGCTTCAAGCCTCGGCCGCGCCCGATCGAAATCGCGGCACAGCGCGGCGATCTCGGCGCGGCGCTGTTGGTAGACCGCCTCGTCTTGCGCCTGGAGCGTGCGCAGCGCGGCCAGCGCCTCCAGCCACTTTTCCAAAGTCGGCGGCACGGTGAGCCGCAACGGCGATTTGAAAGGAATCATCACTTTGGCCCTTCCTCGGCACGCCTCAACCCGCCCATAAAATGCGGGCCGCGATCGCATCTGTTTGCTGATTTTAGAAACGGTGCGCGCCTTCGATCCGCGCATCGTGTCCATTAGGACGGTCCGCTTCTTTGGTCAGGCATACCTGCGCCGAGCTTCACCGCCCATGGCGGCGGCACTGTTTCTTGAAGCATGATCTTCTCGGAAACCGGCTCCCGCTTTTCCGGATCATGCTTGAAACGCGTAGCAGATGATGCGGGCGAGCCACTCGTCGAAATCCTGCTTGTGCTCCGGCTCCTTGGTCTGGTGCACCCGCACCGCGCTGTCGCCCGGCAC
>JASHPU010000206.1 GCA_030037885.1 Xanthobacteraceae bacterium
GCGTTTTACGGGGTCAGCCACTGCGCCTCTTGTCGCTGATTCTCATAGCGACAAGATGGCATCGGCGCGCGGCTTTTACGAGGCTTCTACGCGCGTCATTCCGGGGCTCGGCCGCAGGCCGAGAGCCCGGAATCCATAATCCCGGCGCATGCAGGCCGAACGCAAATCTGGAGTGACTGGGGTTATGGATTCCGGACAGCCGCGCTACGCGCGGCTTCCGGAATGACGGGTCAATCAATAACCACTTCCCCGATCAGACCGGCATCGTACTGGGTGAAGAACAGCCGGCCGTCGGCGAAGGCGGTGATGCAGCGCGCGCCGCTTAACGGCGTCGGGATGTCGTATTCGCCGCGCGCAATGCCATCGGGCGCCATGCGGCCGATCGTGTTGGCGGCGTTGGCGGTGTACCAGAGGTCGCCGTCGGCGCCGACCGCCACGCCGCGCAGCGAGGCGTTCGGCGTCGGCACCTTGTGCTCGGTGATGCGGCCGTCGCGGTCGATGCGGCCGAGCGCGTTGGTCGAGGTTTCGACGAACCAGATGCTGCCGTCGGGATGCGCCGCCATGGCGCGCGGCTGGCTGTCGCGGCTCGGAATCGGAAACTCGGTGACCGCGCCGTCCGCGGTGATGCGGCCGATGCGGTTGCCGCCGGCTTCGGAAAACCACAGCGCGCCGTCGCGCACCACGAGCGAAAGCGGCCGCGCGCCCCAGCTGATGCCGTCGCCGAACTCGGTGATCTCGCCGTCCGGCGCGATGCGGCCGATCTTGCTGATCTCGGTCTCGGAGAACCACACATTGCCGTCGGGCCCAAGCGCGATGCCGTCGGGTCCGGCATTCGGCGAGGGCAGGTGAAACTCGGTGATCGCGCCGGACGGCGTGATGCGGCCGATCCGGTTGGCGGATTTTTCGGTGAACCACAGATTGCCGTCGGCGCCGGCGGCGATGCCGACCGGCATGGCGGTACGCGCCGGCAGTGCGAACTCGGCAAACGTTTGGCGGTCCGGATCGAAGCGGCCGATCGCCGAGGCGCCGTTCTCGCAGAACCATAGCGCGCCGTCGGGTCCCTCGATCGCGATATAGGGCTTGCTGTCCGCGCTCGGAATCCGGTGCTCGCGGATCGCCAGCCGCGACGTGCTCATGGGCTTGCCTTCATGGCGATGCGCCGGCCGAGGCCCTCGGGCACCGGCAGCCGGTCATGCGCGGCCTTCATCAGGTGAAGGCGCTGCATCACGTTGTCAGGAAACGCGGTGATCTTCTTTGCCACCATGTCGACGTTGAGGGCCATGTTTTCCGACGTCGCCGACAGCCAACCTTGCTCGGCATGATGGAGCTGCTCGAAATAGTGCAGGCGCTTTGCATCGAAATCGATGAGCTGGAAGGTGACGCGCACCGGCGCATCGACCAGCAGCTCGCGCAGATAGCGCACATGCACTTCGGCCGTGAAGGTCGAGCGCCTTTCTTGCTCGACGTAAGCGAGCCCGAGGCCGAGGAGCTCATAGACCTCGTCGACGGCGCGGTCGAACAGCACATTATAGTACGCCATGTTGAGATGGCCGTTATAGTCGATCCAGGCCGGCTCGACCCGCATCACCGAAGAGACGAAGGGCGCGAAGAACGGCGGCTCGAGATTGGGGCGGTCAAGCATGCAGCTTTCCGGGACGGCGACAGCGCGAACGTTATTAACACGTGATGCGGCAGGAATGCGCAAATTCTAGTTCTTCCGGACTTATGGATCCGTCATCCTGAGGCGCTCGGCGCCAACGGGTCCGGCTTCGGCCGGCCCGATGACAAGCTCGGCGCCGAGCCTCGAAGGGCGACGGCATCCAAATCGGCTTTAGCCGATTTGGACACTAACCCTGCCGAAATCGGGCAAGGCCCGATTTCGGTTGCGCCTCGGCCGCATCCTTCGAGGCTCGCCCTGCGGGCGAGCACCTCAGGATGACGGTCAACTGTAGGTGCGAGCCGCTTGGCTTGACCGCGCCGCCGCCAATCGTCAGTTTGCTTGAAAAAGGGTCCGGCAGGCGCAAAGGGCAGGCGATGGCAGGGGTTGAAACGGCGGAACGCAGCGGCGGCGACCGCAAGGCGGTCGAGGCTGTCATCGCCAAGCTCGCGCAAATGTTCGGCAATCGGCTGGTGACCTCGCACGCGGTGTGCGAGCAGCACGCCAATACGGTGACCTGGATCGACAACCAGCCGCCCGACGCGGTGGTGTTTCCCCAGAGCACGGAGGACGTGCAGGAGGTGGTCCGGCTGTGCGCCGCCGCGCGCGTGCCGGTGATCGCGTTCGGCACCGGTACCTCGCTGGAAGGCCAGGTCAACGCGCCGCGCGGCGGCGTGTCGCTCGATTTCCGCGACATGAACCGGGTGCTCGCCGTGCACGCCGAGGATCTCGACTGCGTGGTCGAGCCCGGCGTCACCAGAAAACAACTCAACGAGCATTTGCGCGATCGCGGCGTGTTCTTTCCGATTGATCCGGGCGCCGACGCCTCGCTCGGCGGCATGGCGGCGACGCGCGCCTCGGGCACCAACGCGGTGCGCTACGGCACCATGAAGGATAATGTGCTGGCGCTCAAAGCGGTGCTCGCCAACGGCGAGGTGATCACGACCGGACGGCGGGCGAAAAAATCGTCGGCCGGCTACGACCTGACCCGGCTTTTGGTCGGCTCCGAGGGCACGCTCGGCGTCATCACCGAGCTGACCGTGCGGCTTGCCGGCATTCCCGAGGCGATCGCGTCCGGGGTCTGCCCGTTTCCGTCGGTCGAGGCCGCCTGTCAGGCGGCGATCCTCACCATCCAGTCCGGCATTCCGGTGGCGCGCATCGAGCTGCTCGACGGGCCGCAGGTGCGCGCCTGCAATCAATACTCGAAATTGTCGCTGCCCGAGCAGGCGGTGTTGTTCCTCGAATTTCACGGCACCGAGGCGGGCGTCGCCGAACAGTCCGAGCGCTTCGGCGAAATCGCCAAGGACCTCGGCGGCGGCCCGTTCGAGCGGGCGGTGCGCGCCGAAGACCGCAGCCGGCTGTGGCAGGCGCGTCACGATGCCTATTGGGCGGCGTGCGCGCTCCGCCCGGGCACCGAGGCGGTCGCTTCCGACGTGTGCGTGCCGATCTCGCGGCTCGCCGATTGCGTGCGCGAGACCCAGCGCGACATCGAGGCGAGCGGGCTGGTGGCGCCGATCCTCGGTCACGTCGGCGACGGCAATTTCCATCTCTCGCTGATGGTCGACCTTGCCGACGCCGACGAGGCGGCGCGCGCCAAAAATTTGCTGGAACGGCTGGTCGAGCGCGCGCTCGCCATGGACGGCACCTGCACCGGCGAGCACGGCGTCGGCCAGGGCAAGATGAAGTACCTCAAGGCCGAGCACGGCGAGCCCGCGCTTGCCGCGATGCGGGCGGTCAAGCGCGCCCTCGACCCGCTCGACATTCTCAACCCGGGCAAGATCGTCGCGCTCGGCGAGGCCGAGGACTGATAAATTTCGGCTGCTCCGGTGCGGCGGCGCTTGAAGCGCGGACACTGCAACTTGCGCGATATGCCGCTTCCCGACATGAGCCTTGTCTAAACTCGCTACGCGATCGGCCGCCGGAATTCTGCCTTACGCGCCCTATCGGCTGCTGCCGGGTTATCCACAGAGCCGGCGGCGTCATGTTGGAATTTGGCTTTGGCGAATCTAGATTTGCGTCAGTGGTTTCGCGGCTTGCTCGCGTGGCGTAGGGTTCGAGTTGGGTTCTATGAGTGGTCGGCGAGTCAAGCGTTGCGTTGCAGATGTGGCCGAAACGGTCATGGCGTTTGCCGGCACGGCGACATGTTCGGTTGCACCCCGCAAAATCCTGATTTTGGCAGCGCTCGCGGCTTTGCTCCCGGTCGCAGCGGTCCCGACATTATTATACCGAGCCGATATGGCGTCGGTGGCGGCGAACAGCACATTGAAGTGCTACGACAGCGTCGGAAACTACGAGCCGTGCGCGGCGCGAGCGAATGCGTCCCGGTCGCGGCTTGATGGCCGAACAACGGCGGCCGATCAGCCGCCAAGTTGGATAACAACCGCGCTCTATCAAGAAGCAAATTGGCCGGCAAACGCGGTCGATCAACCAGCGAATTGGACGACGAGCGCAGCAGCCGCACGGCACGCCAGCGCGCCACGAAAACGCAAGGCATTGGCCGCCTGCCGCCGACGCCTGATACCATGCTTCTTCTCCGCCTTGCGCAGAGGCGTTACGCATCTCGCGTCTGCGGCTGCGAATCTGGGGCAGGCTCGACCGGCCAGGGAACACCTTTAGTTGCGCGCGTCCGTTACGTTCTGCAGAGTGAGCGACCGCCTGATCTGCGCATTTTCCTTTTGCGGGCGAAGCCGTGATCGGCTTGCGGGCCGGCCCGATGACAAGCTTCGCGACGAAGCAATCCAGAACCGCGCCGCCGCGCTGGAGTGCTTCGCTTCCGCCTTCGCGCTCCGCGCTTCGGCGCGACTCAAACCACGCCGGAGCGCGCGCAGCGAGCGTAGGCGGGTCGCTCGCAATGACGCGCGATGGGGCAGCCTGATAGGCGGCCTTGACCCGCGCCGGTCGAGCCGCCATGAAAAGGGCGTTTCGCCGACTTAAGGGACCTGCCCGATGGACAAGTTCACCACGCTCGAAGGCGTCGCGGCGCCGCTGAAGATGATCAACGTCGACACCGACATGGTCATCCCCAAACAATACCTGAAGACCATCAAGCGTACCGGGCTCGGCAAGGGCCTGTTTGCCGAAAAGCGTTATCGCGACGACGGCAGCGAGAACCCGGATTTCGTGCTCAACAAGCCGGCCTATCGCAAGTCCAAGATCCTGGTCGCCGGCGACAATTTCGGCTGCGGCTCCTCGCGCGAGCATGCGCCCTGGGCACTGATGGATTTCGGCATCAAGTGCGTGATCTCGACCTCGTTCGGCGACATTTTCTACAACAACTGCTTTAAGAATGGCGTGCTGCCGATCAAGGTGTCGCCAGAGGATTTGGAAAAGCTGTTCGACGACGCCGAACGCGGCGCCAACGCCACGCTCACCGTCGATCTCGAGAAGCAGGAAATCCGCGGCCCTGACGGCGGCATGGTCAAGTTCGACATCGATCCGCACCGCAAGAAGTGCCTGCTCGAAGGTCTCGACGACATTGGCCTGACCATGGTGATGGAAGACAAGATCGACAATTTCGAGCAGAAAACCAAGGCGGCGCGGCCCTGGGCGTGACCGCGGGCCCGTTACGCCGCCTCGACATGCACCACCTCGTACAGGCATGGCTCGATGTCCTGGACGATCTCGCCAAAACGCGGCCATTTCTTGCGGAATTCGGCCGAGTGATGCGCGGCGGCAAGTTTGTCGGGGTTGGTCCATTGCACATAATTGACCACGTGGCCGCCGTCCTTGCTGCGATGCAGGTTCACCGAGATGAAGCCGGGTTGGGTGGCCATGAAGCGGGCGCGCTCCTGCATCAGCCGCAGAACTTCGTCCTGGTTGTCGGGGGTCAGCTTGACCGTCGTGATCTGGGTGCAGATGTCGCCGCCGTTGCGGATTTCGGACATGGCCGCCTCCTTGTTGGCAGTGGGACGCAAGCTTAACGCATGGCCGGGCGCCGGGTTTCGCGCGGCGCGGGCGGCGCGATTGCGCTAACAATCCGCTGCGAACGGCATTGATGCCGGTATGATACTGAATACTCCATACTCCGCTCATTCCCGCGCAAGCGGGAATCCAGTACTGGGTCCCCGCTTTCGCGGGGACGAGCGGAAGCTGAACCGATCACCAAATTGACTATGACGCACGCGATTGCCATCTCGCATCTGTCGAAGACCTACGGGTCCGGATTCCAGGCGCTCAAGGACGTGAGCCTCGACATCCGCCACGGCGAGATTTTCGCGCTGCTCGGGCCGAATGGCGCCGGCAAGACGACGCTGATCAACGTCGTCTGCGGCATCGTCATTCCGTCGGCCGGCACCGTCACGGTCGGCGGCCACGACATCGTCAAGGATTATCGCGCCGCGCGCAGCCTGATCGGCCTCGTGCCGCAGGAGCTGACCACCGACGCGTTCGAGACGCCGCCCGCCACCATGCGGCTGTCGCGCGGCCTGTTCGGCAAGCCGGCCAACCCGGCGGTGATCGAAAAAGTGCTCAAGGAGCTGTCGCTGTGGGACAAGCGCGATTCGCGGATCATGACGCTGTCCGGCGGCATGAAACGCCGCGTGCTGATCGCCAAGGCCTTGGCGCATGAGCCGCAGATTCTGTTTCTCGACGAGCCCAGCGCCGGCGTCGACGTCGCGCTACGCAAGGACATGTGGCAACTCGTGCGCGCGCTGCGCGCCTCCGGCGTCACCATCATCCTCACCACCCATTACATCGAAGAAGCCGAGGACATGGCCGACCGGGTCGGCGTCATCAACAAGGGCGAGCTGATCGTGGTGGAGGAAAAAGCCGAGCTGATGCGAAAGCTCGGCCGCAAGCAATTGATCCTGGAGCTGCGCGAGCGCCTCGACGCCATGCCGGCTGCGCTCGCCGGCCACGGGCTTTCGCTCGCGGCCGACGGCATGCAGCTCGTCTACACCTACGACACCAAGGGCGAGACCACCGGCATCACCACCCTGCTCGACCAGGTGCGCAACGCCGGAGTCCGGTTCAAGGACTTGCAGACCAGGCAAAGCTCGCTGGAAGATATTTTCGTCGGTTTGGTGAGGCAGCGCTGATGCGGCTGGAGATGAACCTTTATGGCGCGCGCGCCATCTACATGTACGAAATGGCGCGGACCGGGCGCACGCTGTTGCAGAGCATCGTGTCGCCGGTGATCTCGACGTCGCTGTATTTCGTGGTGTTCGGCGCCGCCATCGGCTCGCGGATTTCGTACATCGAGGGCGTGCCCTACGGCGCCTTCATCGTGCCCGGCCTGATCATGCTGATGCTGTTGACGCAGAGCGTGATGAACGCCTCGTTCGGCATCTACTTTCCGCGCTTCGTCGGCACCATCTACGAAATCCTCTCGGCGCCGGTGTCGGCGTTCGAGATCGTGCTCGGCTATGTCGGCGCCGCCGCCACCAAGTCGATCGTGCTCGGCCTCATCATTCTGGCGACGTCCGAGCTGTTCGTGCCGGTGCGCATCGCGCATCCGGCCTGGATGCTGACGTTCCTGGTGCTGACCGCTTTGAGCTTCAGCCTGCTCGGCTTCATTCTCGGGCTGTGGGCCGACGGCTTCGAGAAGCTGCAGATCGTGCCGCTGCTCATCATCACCCCGCTCACCTTTCTGGGCGGCACGTTCTATTCGACCAGCGTGCTGCCGCAGCCGTGGCGGACCGTCACGCTGTTCAATCCGCTGGTCTATCTGATCAGCGGCTTTCGCTGGAGCTTTTTCAACATCGCCGACGTCCATGTCGGCATCAGCCTGGCGATGACGCTGCTGTTTTTGGCAACCTGCCTCGCCATCGTCTGGTGGTTCTTCAAGACGGGATACAGGCTGAAGAACTAAGCTCCTTGCTCGTGGTGAGATCGTGCCGGCGGGTAAAACGTATTCCACAACGGAGCGCGTCATCATCACGGTTGGCGAAAGCCTTCGCGTGTCCGGCCTGCTGCAAGCGCCGCCCCGCGCCCGCGCCTGCTATGTGCTCGCGCACGGCGCTGGCGCCGGCATGGAGCATCCGTTCATCGAGGCGGTCGCGGTGGATCTGGCGCGGCGCGGCATTGCCACCTTGCGCTATCAGTTTCCTTCCATGGAGCGCGGCGTGAAGCGGCCCGATCCTCCGCAACTGGCGCAAGCGACGGTGCGCGCCGCAATCGTGGAAGCGCAGCGCCTGGTGCCTGACCTGCCGCTGTTCGCCGGCGGAAAGTCGTTCGGCGGCCGCATGACCTCGCAGGCGCAAGCCGCGACGCCGCTGCCGGGCGTGCGCGGCCTTATCTTCCTCGGCTTTCCGTTGCACCCGGCCGGGCGGCCGTCACAGGACCGCGCCGAGCATCTGTCCGACGTGCGCATCCCGATGCTGTTCCTGCAAGGCAGCCGCGACGCGCTTGCGGCGCTCGACCAAATGCGCCCAGTCTGCCACGCGCTCGGAGCGCGCGCCACGCTGCAGGTGGTTGCCGATGCCGACCATTCGTTTCACGTGCCGGCGCGCAGCGGCCGCAACGACGCTCAGGTGCGCAGCGAGATGCTGGATGTGCTCGCCGCCTGGATCGACGGCTTTCTCTGATCACCTTCGGTCCGACGCCGCGTTTCGTCCCGGCTTTGTTTGAACGGCGGCCCAATCAGAAAAACGCCTGGATGCCAGTCTGCGCGCGTCCAAGAACCAGGGCGTGGATGTCGTGGGTGCCTTCGTAGGTATTGACGGTTTCCAGGTTGCAGAGCACGCGCATCACGTGGAATTCTTCGCTGATGCCGTTGCCGCCATGGATGTCGCGGGCGAGCCGCGCGATCTCCAGCGCCTTGCCGCAATTGTTGCGCTTCAAGAGCGAAATCGCCGGCGGCGACGCCTTGCCGGCATCGATCAGCCGTGACAGCCGCAGCGCCGCGTGCAGGCCGAGCGCGATCTCGGTCTGCATGTCGGCGAGCTTTTTCTGCACGAGCTGATTGGCGGCGAGCGGCCGGCCGAATTGCTTGCGGTCGAGGGCGTAGTCGCGGGCGCGGTGCCAGCAGAACTCGGCCGCCCCCATGGCGCCCCAGGCGATGCCGGCGCGGGCGACGTTGAGGCAGCCGAACGGACCGGCCAGACCGGCAACGTTCGGCAACAGATTGTCCTCGCCCACCACGGCGCCGTCGAGTACCACCTCGCCGGTGATCGAGGCGCGCAGCGACAGCTTGCCATGAATCTTCGGCGTGGCGAATCCCTTGGTGCCGCGCTCGACCAGAAAACCGCGGATGCGGCCGTCGAGCTTGGCCCAGATCACCGCGACGTCGGCGACCGGTGCGTTGGTGATCCAGGTCTTGTTGCCGGTGAGCCGGAACCCGCCCGATACCTTTTCGGCGCGCGTCGTCATCGAGCCGGGATCGGAGCCGTGGTCGGGCTCGGTCAGCCCGAAGCAGCCAAGCAGCTCGGCCTTGGCCATCTTGGGCAGATATTTGCGGCGCTGCGCCTCGCTGCCGTACGCATAGATCGCCTGCATGGCGAGCGAGGATTGCACCGACATCGCCGAGCGGAAACCGGAATCGACGCGCTCCAGTTCGCGCGCGATCAGGCCGTAGCACACATAATTGAGGCCGGCGCCGCCATATTCGGCCGGAATGGTCGAGCCGAGCAGGCCGAGCTCGCCCATCTCGCGCGCGATCGCCGGGTCGTAACGCTCCTCGCGGTTGGCGAGGAGCACGCGCGGGAACAGCTTCTCCTGTGCGTAATCGCGCGCAGTGTCGCGCACCATGCGCTCTTCCTCGCTCAGCTCGCCCTCGAGGTCGAGCGGATCGTCCCATTTGAACGCGGCGTCCTTGATGCGGGCGCTTTTCGGCACGCGTGTTTCGGCCTCTCGTTCGGCAACGTCACTCATGACAAGGCTCCTCGGCGGGCCAGCCGCCGTTCCTGCCCAGAGCTTAGGTGGCGCCCCTTCGGCCGGCAAGCGCCGGCCGTTGCCGCGCCGCGCGCATTTCGCTATCTAATCGGCGTTCGCTCGCGTCGGCGCCCGTAGCTCAGCTGGATAGAGCGCTGCCCTCCGAAGGCAGAGGTCAGGGGTTCGAATCCCTTCGGGCGCGCCAATTAACCCCAATAGAATCGGGGTTTGCCGCATTGACTGCCTGTA
>JASHPU010000207.1 GCA_030037885.1 Xanthobacteraceae bacterium
TTTCCTCACCCTGAGGTGCTCGGCACGCAGTGCCGAGCCTCGAAGGGCGAGGCCCCAGCGCCTCGGCCTGCATCCTTCGAGGCGCGCCTTTGGCGCGCACCTCAGGATGAGGGTCAAGATTGAGTGCGCTTGGTATCGTGATGCGATCATGATTATGAGGCGGAGCGGCGCCCTTGCCGCCGCCATTGCGGAGCGCGTGACGCCGCATGTACCGGATCAGCAAGTTGGCCGACGGCGACGGGGCACTGCCATAGATAAAGGCAATCGATATCTGGGGCACAGGATCGCCGGCGATGCTGCGAAAGACGACATTGGGAAAGCTCATCGTTTTCACGATCTCCGGAAAGACCGCGATGCCGTGGCCAAGCGCGACGTAGCCCAGCACCGCGGTGAAATCGTCTTCGCGGTTGACTACGCGCGGTATGAAATTGCCGATGCGGGCGATGGTTTCGGTATAGCCGGGGAACCCCAGGTCAGCCTCGGACAGGAAACTGACGAACGCCTCGCGAGCGAGCATCGCGGGACTGATGGACTCATGCCGCGCCAGCGGATGCCCGCTCGAAAGCGCCAGCGCCAAGCCCTGGCGATAGATTTCGAAACCGCGGACGCCCGGTGGATATTTGTGCGGCGCGCGCGTGAAACCGACATCCAGCTCCTTGCCCAGGATTCCGATGATCTGCGCTATCGGCGACGACCTGTGGATCGTGATGCTGATCGACGGATGAGCTTGCTCGAACGCGCCGATCCAGCTTTGCAGCAAGCCCGCGCCAGACACAACGGTCATGAAGCCGAGTTTAAGACGGCCCAGCTCCCCGCGACCCGCCTCCCGGGCGACCGCCGCCGCCTCTTCGGCGTGGCGCAAAGTTTCACGCGCGCGTTCCAGAAAGCGCTCGCCTGCGTCGGTGACGACGGTTCTCCTGTTGCTTTCGCGCTCGAAGAGCTTCGCGCCCAAGTCGCGTTCGAGTTCTTGATCTGATGGGTGAGCGTCGGCGGCGTGATGCCAAGCCGCTTGGCCGCGCGCGCGAAGAACTGCTCCTCGGCGAGCGCGACGAAATAGTGGAACAGGCGAGTCTCGATGTAGCTCATGTCAAGACACCATCTAATCGACTTGCGATGCACTTTTCGTTGACGGAATGATGACCACTATCTTCGATTACACACGTGAATCGTGCAAGAGAAAAAACACAAACAAAAAAGAGCGTGAGTCGATCATGCCGGATGCGGCGTACCAAATCATCACGCTCAAACGCGCCGTCGCGCGTCACGGCGTGGTGTGCCGAATGCGCAGCGAGCGCGGCCGTGTGCGCGTCGATATCTTTTGGCGGCCGCCGCGGGTCAGGCGCAGCATGCGGCCGTTCATGAGCGCGATGCCGCTGGCACTGATGCGGGAGCTGACCGGCAAAGGCTTTGCGGGCGTGGACGACGTGCCGATCGATGGGCTTTTCCAGACCGGCATCGTGGCGGCATCATTCACGAGCGCCGCAACCGAGGCCGCGACCTTGGCGCGCGCGGTCATCGCTAGTCATGGCCTTGCCAACTCCGATCGGGTTGTGGCCTGGGCGCCGCCAACAAAGGGCTTGGGGAGCTTGGCGGCCATTCCGGATCGCGCTCGCACAATCAGCGAAGCGAATGGCGAATGAGGTTTTATCTGCTCTTCGTCTCTATTCGCTATTCGCCACTCGCTATTCGCCACTAAACACGGCAGTCCGTAGGATGGGTTGAGCCCTTGCGAAACCCATCATAAAGCCGCGACGCCGCAGGATGGGTTTCGCTCCGCTCAACCCTTCCTGCGCGCTACGCGCTACGCGCTGGATCGAGCCAACTTCATCCCGCTTTAATCCTGCTGCGTCAGAAAGCGCGGCGCGCGTTATAGTGCCCTCTCCCCTTTCGGGAGAGGGCCACTCGGCGGTTCAACAACAAAAGTGGGTGAGGGCCCGCGGCCGCAGCCCTCACCGAGCCGAGTTTGTTGCACGTCTTGCGTCGCCCTCTCCCGCAAGGGGAGAGGGCACTATAATGCGCGCCTCGCGCTTTCTGATTCAGTCCGTAGGATGGGTTGAGCCCTTGCGAAACCCATCATCAAGCCGCGACGCTTGCGTCGCGGGGGCACCACGCCCGGCAATGACGAATGAAGGAGCTCGAATCAATGACAGCGGAACGTGCTCGAGTCTAGAACGGTACGCTGCCGCGCACGCGCCAGGTCCAGATCTGATAATTGCCGCCGATGCCGCCATATTCGCCGCCGACGCTGAGCAGTTCGCCGCGGCCGAAGGTCATGTCGACGCCGGCGGTTGCGCGGCCGGACCAGCCTTGCAGGAGCGGCACCGTGGTGAGGCCGACGGTCGTCGCATCGTCCATGGAGAAATAATAGTCGCCGTAGAGGCCCAGGTAGGGCGCTATATTCATCGTGCTCGACCAGGTGAACGGATAGATCGCCTTGATGCCGCCGCTGGCGCGGCCGGTTGCAAAATTGTGGTCAGGCTGCAGCGTGCCGAGGCTGTCGGTGTAGGCGTTTTCATGCTCCCACAGCGCAAAGACTTGCGCTGATGGTTCGAGCACCACAGCTTGCCAGTTGTACGTGCCGGTGAGGCCGCCGCTGGCGAGCCAGCGGTCGCCGAGAAAATTGCCGGCCGCCATGCCGGCGACATCGTCGACCAAAATATCCGACCAGGCGCCGCCCGCATCGAAGCGCAGCGTCGGGGTCAGCCGCCAGCCCAGATAGCCGCCGGTGGTCCAGCCGTCGCCCTTGAGCACGCCGTTGAACGCCTGCGACACATAGTCGAAATGCTCGTACCCGCCGAGCACGCCGACCAGGACATCCGGTGTGACCCGGCGCGTGAGTCCGGCGAGCGCGTTGATCTGCTCACCATTGAGATCGCTGCCGGTCGTGTTGCGGATGAAATCGGCGCCGCGCACGTCGATCCAGGCGAGCCAGTCGTGCGGCAGCGCGGCGGGCGGCGGCGCCTTGGTCGCCAAGCTGTCCTCGCCGGCATAGCCGAGCGCGGCGAAACCATCGGCCACGCGCTTGCCGTTTGCATCGGGCGAAGCGAGGAAGCGATTGAGGCTGTCTTGTTGTGCAGGCGTCGTCTCTGAAACAACCGCTTCGAGTGCCTTGAGCGGATCGACGAGGCCCGCTCCGAATTGCGGATTGATGCCCGGCGATCCGAGATGCTTGGCTGTCGTAACCAGGATGGCGCGAATGTCCTCCGGCTTGAGCGACGGCTTGTGGGCGATCAGCAATGCGGCAACGCCGCTCACATTGGCGGTCGCGACCGAGGTCCCAGTTGTAAGCTGCACGCCGCCGTCGGGCGCCGGCACCAGAATCTCCACGCCCGGGGCGGCGACGGTGACGTATTTGCCCTGGTTGGCGCCGTTGAACAGCCGATCATTCGCGTCGGTCGCGGTGACGGCCATGACGTTTGGATCGGCGCCGGGATAAAGCGGCGCCGATTTCGGTCCCTGGTTGCCGGCGGCGGCGATCAAGAGAACGCCCTTCTCGCGGGCAATCTGCAGCGCCTGTGCGAGCGCCGGATCCGGCGGCCCGGCGAAGCTCATGTTGACGATCCTGGCGCCGTGCCGGATCGCGTAATCGAGCCCGTTGATGATCTTCAACGTATCGGCTTTCGGCTGGCCGGCGCCGCCAAAGGCGCAGATCGCAATGATCTTGGCATCCGGGGCGACGCCCAACAGCTGGGCGTGGGACGCGATCGCGCCGGCCATGCCGGTGCCGTGAGCATCCGGCGCGATTGCACCGCAGCCGGCGTCGTAGCGGTCGGTGACCGTGCCGGCGAGGTCGGGTTGCTTGAAGTCGATCTCCGAATCGATCAGCGCAATGGCGACGTTGTCACCCTTGGTGATCCGGTGCGCTTCGAGAAGATGGAGCTTGCGCACGACGTATTGTGCCGCGGCGCCGGCGTTGGCATCAGGATCGTTTTGATCCTGGGTCAGGCCGTAAACGTAATTGGGTTGCACCGCGGCATTGACCCGGGCGGCGTGAACGGCACGGATGACGTCGCGCACCGATCGCCCATTGGTAATGCGGAACGTGTAGACGGTTCGGCCCAGCATGCCGATGGTTTGCTGCGCCACAATGGCAAGGCCGAAACGCCGGGCGATGGCGGCGATCTGTTGCGGCGCCGTGCCGGCGCCGAACTGCAAGACCACTTCGTCCGGCGCGAACCGGGTTTCGCCAATCGGCGGCATGCCCAAACCGGGCGGCAGCGGGATGACGGGCATATCAATAAGGCGCGTGCCAGGCGGCGCGCCATTGCCGCCCTGCCGCCCGTTGGCGAGACTGCCTGGGCCGTTGTTGCCGCGCTGCCTCGCGCTGACGACAGTGCGGTTGCCCGCGCCAGCGCCGCCTCCGCCAGTGCCGTTGCCGGCGCTGCCGCCCGACGGCGCGGGCTGTTCGCCCAGAGGGATTTGGAAGGTGAAGCCGCCGCCATTGGGCGTGAGCGCCTGCGGGCGGTCGTTGAAGCCGGCATCGATCGCATTGTCGATCGCGCCGACGATCGCCTGCCCCGATATTTGCGCGATGATCGGCGTCGCTGCGACCTGCATCGCGCGCAACTTGTTGCTGTCGCTCGGGACCCCATAGGTGAACTGATCGGCGACACTGATGGCGCTGGTGCCGCCCGGGGTGGTCACCGTCACGTCAACGGTGCCGGTGCCGGCCGGCGAAGTCGCGGTGATTTGGTTCAGGGTGTTGACGACAAACGACGCCGGATTGCCGCCGAACCTGACCGCCTTGACACCGAAAAAATTAGCGCCGGTGATGATGACGCTGGTGCCCCCGCGGGGCGGACCGATATTCGGACTGACATTGCTGACCACTGGCGGGGCGACTGCGCCTGGAGCTTCAGTTGCCAGGCCGAGCGCGCACAAGAGCACAACAAAAATGGCGCCTGCCAACGAACAAACGCGGTCCAGTATCCGGATTTCCAGAAGCGCAACGGGTCGCGGCGCTGCGCACCGCCCGCTGAAAAAAGGCCACGCTGCTGCAGACTGACAAGCCAGCAATCGCACTGCGTCCCCCCGCACGTGCCGTGAGGTCACGTGTACGCCGACGCCTTCAATTCTTTGCGAGGGTAGTTCCTCACCCCCAGTCCCGAGAGCCGCGTTCGCTTGGCGCGCCGGCCTCGGGATGATCCTGACGTGGCTGTAAGTACACCTGGAAATCCATTCGCTGGCAATCAGACGAGACGAGAAAAGTCCTTAAGATGTCGGCGGACCGTTGGGCCTGAAGCGCTTTTGTCGTGGACCGTGACAATTTCGCCACCTCCCATTTGCACGCGTTAACCGAATTGCACGGGCCGGATGGTGCCGGCCGTTTCTGCACTTCTGGCGCCGGCACGAAAGGCCGGCATTGTCATTGCGTACGGGACGCGAGCGCCGACCATGTCAAAGTGGCTGCCGGACGTTCTTGCTGCACCCGGCGACATCAAGGCGCGACTTGGACATGATAATCGGCGACACCGGAGCCAGCGGCGGCGCCGGCTCGTTACCTGCGCTCTCGACAAGAACCAGCGGCGCCGGGGCGACGCGGTTACGGCCCTCGGCTTTGGCGCGATAGAGCGCCCGATCGGCGGTTGCCATGAGCGATTCAAGCGTGTGCCCCGGTTCGCTCGCCGTGGCGAGGCCGACGCTCACGGTGGGATGGCAGGTTAATCCCGCCGCCGGCAGCGCATCGAAGCCGCACCGCACCATTTCGGCGATCTGAAGCGCGCGCGTCGTGCTCGCGCCGGGCAGCATGCAGGCGAACTCGTCGCCGCCCATCCGCGCGAACAGATCGTCGGCCCTCATGGCCGGTTTGACGAGCTCCGTCAGGCCGCGCAGCACCTGGTCGCCGGCGTGATGGCCGGCGCCGTCGTTGACGTCCTTGAAGCGGTCGAGGTCGAACAGCAGCAGGGCGACGGGCTGCCGGTCGGCAAGGGCGGCATCCAACAGGCGCTCGCCGCGTTCGAAGAAGTCGCGGCGGTTGGCGATGCCGGTCAGCGCGTCGGTGAGCGCCGCTTTTCGTTGCTGCAGCTCGACGCGTTCCTTGGCCATGCACACACGCAGAAAGGCGAGCGCGAAGGTCGTGCACAGCGCCTCCAGCGCCATGATGGTAATGAACAGGCGCTGCGCACCATTCATAGCCGCCATCGCGCTCACCGGGTTGAGCCGCAGCGCGGCGGCCAGCGGGATCCGCGCCAGCAAAAAGCCCGCATGGATAATGAGAAGCGCCAATGTCGGCCAGCGCGACATCAACTCGGGGTCGAGCCCGCGCCACACTTCGTGCGCGGCCAGGAGGACGTACGTTGCCAGGATGGCCAAGAGTACGAGGAGGCGCGCCTGCTGTGTCCCGGGAAAGCCGCTCCACTGGCAGAGCACCAGCCAGAGTGCGGCGCCGGCGAAAACGAATGCAGGCCGCACCGTTCGTCCCTCGAAGATGCGCGCGCCCGCCCACACCACGCCATAGGCGCAGCAGAGGAGTGCGCTTGCCGCGAAGGTGGAGCTATTGCCCGGAACCGTGCCGTGCAGCAGGCCGACGCCCGCGGAGGCGAACAGGCAGCCGATGCCCCACAGCGCCAGCGCCAACTCGCGGCGGTTCTGCATCCAGGCGAACAAGAGCAGCGCGCCGGCGGTCGCGGTGAGGAAAACGCTGACCAGACCGAGCGTCGGCAGATCGACGACGAAAGGCGAACTGGCAAACGCCGGCACCATCCCCATCCCCACGACGATGCAGGGATTTTACCGGCGAAGTGCTGGCGATCCGCTTGCGCAATTGCCTAAAGTTTTAAGCGACCGCGTCGGGCCGAAATGGGCGGCGCCGATATCCATGGTTCATCATTCTCATCGGCGAAACCCTCGCTGGTGAAGGGCTTTATGAAGCTCGGCAGCGCGCTCCGTCTTAATTCCGGCACAAACGCGCCCGATTGTTGGCGGCCGTTGAGAGGTGTCGCGTAGGGGGAAGTCAGCCATGACAAACGCTCGGGGGGTGGCCGGCGCATCGCCCTGATGCGCGTGAAAGAAGAACCCTCCGGGTTCAATAGCCTTCGCGTGCAGGTTCCAAGGCTAGCCTGGCTCCGCGTTGACTTGTTGCGGGGACCGGGCCGGCAATGACAAGTGCGTGCGAGCTGCTTTCATGTTGCGTCGTGTGCGTTCGCGCATCCGTTTTTCTGTTGGCTTGTTGGGCGGCGTAATTCTCGGCGCGTCCGTGCTCAGTTGGGCGTATGGCCGGCACGCTGACGCGGGCCGGTACACCTGGGTCAGCGTCGACTCGGCGAACGTTCCACCGGCCGAAACCGCTGAATTATGGCATGTGTCGGCCCGCTGCGTCCGATCCTATTTCGTCAGAGCGCTGTTGCGATCGAAGGCCGAACTCCAGGCACATTACGAGCGCGCGCCTGACGAAATTCGTGCTGGACTTGAATCCAGGACCATTCCCGCTCAATCCGTGGAGCCGGCCGCCTGGCACCCGCTCGAAAGCGGCAGGCCGAAGGAAACCGGACGCAGCAATCAAGACAAAGAGTATATCGCATCGTTACAGGTCAAGTATGCCGAGTGGTATGCCGCCCTGTTCAAGCTCGAGATACAGGCGAACAACTGGCAGCAACGGTTGCTCAATCTCGCTGATCAAACCGTCATTCTCAGCGCGGCATCGCGCAAGAGTTTTGCTGCATACTCCCGCGGCAATATGCAGCTGATAAGCTCGCAAGGCGATTTTGACGGCACCCTGCTCACGGCGCTGGGGCTCGGCGGACTTCCCGGCGACGAACAGCTATCGCTCAAATCCAATTGCGTAACGGTCAGCCTCGTCAAGCAGCGCTGGGGCAGCCCGGATTACCTTAAAAAACTTTGGCGCTGGCCGATCGATTGCCTCGCCGAATTCCTGCTCGGATGGGAGCTGGTGTTGGTCGCGATATTTTTCGCGCCTGTCGTTCTCTGGATGGAAACCGGCGACGCGGCAATGGTCACGCGTCCTGTCCGCGATCTGGCCGATCGCCTGCGCGCCGGCATCCGCAACTTCGACAGAGATCGCTTCATCAGCGCTGTGTCGGAGCGGCTCCGGCAAATGCGGATGATCGCCGCCGCCGGGTACCGGTTTAGTCCATCCGACGTGACCCGGCGCTGGCGGCAACGCTGATCTGGTTAATGCCTGGTTAAGTCGCCCGGTCGGCCGAGCGTACGCCACAAATCCCCTTGGTTGGCGGGCCTGCGCAACGGCGCCGCGTCGCCCATCAAGGCGCAGGTGAGGCGCGATTGCGGCCGATCTGCGCGCCAGCGCCAGCGGATTGCGCGAAGGTGTGTTCCGCGCGCTACAGCGCGCGTCCATCGTCCTTGCTATGATGCGCTCAGAAAGCGTCATTGACGCGCCGATATAGCAGTGAGTGGGTCATGTTGAGCGAAGGCAGGTTGTTTTGGCTAGGTCCGTTGGAGTGGTCGGTGCTGCTCATCAGCGCCGCGCTTTGCGGCTATCTGGCGCTCATGATCTAGCGCTCATGATCTAGCGCTCTGGATCGCGCTCACGCTGCTGCCTCAAGCCCGGCAGCCTTTGCAAAAGGGATTGTCCGGAACAGCGCACTTTGCTGAGCGGGCCCCTTTGATCAACGGCGAGCTTGCGCGTTCATTCGGCTCTGCCGAAGCATTGAGAATATCGTGGTAACCAGCCGGTTACTCGCGCTGGCCCCGACGCCAAGCCACATCCGCCGCCACATCTGCGCAACAGCAAAAATGGGCCGGTCATTGCGTTGGCCGGCGGGGGCAAGAATGCATATAATGCGCAATCGGTCGGCTGCGGGCTTTGACGGGACATCAGTATGCGTACCGATGACTTTCGCCCAAGCGATAACGTTGAAGACGATCGCGAGGCGAGCGCCTCCCGTGGCGGAATTCGGACTGGCCACCTCGGCATTGGCACGGTGATCATTGTCGGATTGATCGGCTGGTACTTCGGCATCGATCCGAGCACGCTTCTCAATATCGCGCAGATGCTCAACGGCGAGGCGCCCTCGCAGCAGGCCGGACCGGCTCCTCCGGTCACAGCCGGGACGCCAAAAGACGTGACCGGCCGCTTCGTCGCCCTCGTGCTCGGCGACACCGAGGATCGCTGGACGGAAATTTTCCGGGCAAGCGGCCGCACCTACCATCCGCCAAAGTTGCGCCTGTTCTCCGGCGCCGAGCCGGGCGGCTGCGGCCTGGCGCGCTCCGCGATGGGCCCGTTCTACTGCCCGCGCGACCAACGCATCTATCTCGACACCTCGTTTTTCGACGATCTGCAGAACAAGTTCGGCGGCTGCTCGAGCAGCAACGCCTGCAAGTTTTCCGAGGCCTATGTGATCGCCCACGAGGTTGGTCATCACGTCCAGGATGAACTTGGCATTCTGCCAAAAGTAACACAGGCGCAGCGAGCCGCAGGGCAAGTCCAGGCCAACGCGCTTCAGGTCCGTGTCGAACTGCAGGCCGACTGCCTCGCCGGAATCTGGGCCAATCGGGCGCAGCAAAAACATCACTTCCTCGATCCCGGCGACGTCGACCAGGCCCTGCAAACCGCCTCCGCCATCGGCGACGACCGATTGCAGAAACAAGCGCGCGGCTACGCGATCCCCGATTCCTTCACCCACGGCACGTCCGCGCAGCGCAAACGCTGGTTCTCGACCGGCTTCAGCCGCGGCCAAGTCGCAGCCTGCGATACCTTTTCGGCTGACGCGTTATAGCTCGGCCGGGCTTTTTGAGATCGAGCCATTTGTCGAGAGTGATTTAACACCCCCTTAATCCTCATCACCCAGATTGCCCCGAAACGGGACAGTGCGCCGGCATTCGCATCCGCCAGCGCGCGCATCCGGCGGCGCGCGGCGGTGCGGCGCCACCGAGCGCAAGGACCAAGAGCATGGCGATCCTCATCGTCGACGACGATCCGGTGCAGTGCCGGCTCCTGGAAGCCATGCTGCAAAAGTTCGGCTACGAGACTATCGTGCGCGACAACGGCGAGGCGGCGCTGGCGCTCATTTGCGGCGCAGACGGTGGGCGGATCGATTGCGTGATCCTCGATCTGGTGATGCCGAACCTCGACGGGCTCGGCGTGTTGGCGCGGCTGCGCCAAGCCGGCGTCAAAGTGCCGGTGATCGTGCAGACCGCGCACGGCGGCATCGACAATGTCGTCTCGGCGATGCGCGCCGGCGCCGTCGATTTCGTCGTCAAGCCGGCCGGCGCCGAGCGCCTGCACGTGAGCCTGCGCAATGCGCTCAATACCAGCGCGCTCGAAGGCGAGATCGCGCGGTGGAAGCACAGCCGCGCCGGCACGCTCGGCTTTGCCGACGTCATCACCAAAAGCGCCAACATGGCCGCGGTGATCCGCATCGCTGAGAAGGCGGCGGCCTCCACCATCCCGGTGCTGATCGCGGGCGAATCCGGCGTCGGCAAGGAATTGATCGCGCGCGCCATTCACGGCTCGTCGGCGCGGCGGACAAAACCGTTCGTCGCGGTCAATTGCGGCGCCATGCCGGAAAATCTCGTCGAGTCGATCCTGTTCGGCCACGAGAAGGGCTCGTTCACCGGCGCCACCGAGCGCCACATCGGCAAGTTCGTCGAAGCGTCCGGCGGCACATTGTTCCTCGATGAAGTCGGCGAGCTGCCGGCTGCCGCGCAGGTGAAACTCTTACGCGCCGTCCAGGAGGGCGAAGTCGAGCCGGTCGGCGCGCGCCGGCCGGTCAAGGTCGACGTGCGCATCATGTCGGCCACCAACCGCGACCTGATCGCGGACGTCAAAGCCGGCCGCTTCCGCGAGGATTTGTTTTATCGCCTGCATGTGTTTCCGATCACCGTGCCGCCGCTGCGCCAACGGCCGGCGGACATTCCGGCGCTGGCGCGGCATTTTCTGGCGCGCTTTGCCGCCGAGGAAGGAAAACGCATCCGCCTGATCGCGCCGGAGGCGGCGCGTCTGCTCGCCGCCTATCCCTGGCCGGGCAACATCCGCCAGCTCGAAAATGCCTTGTTTCGCGCCGTGGTGCTGGCCGAGGGTGATACGGTGTCGCCCGCCGAATTGCCGCAGATCGTCGCGCAACTGGCGGCGCACGGGGAGGCGCAAGCCGACCCGCCCGCCGAGATCGTCGGCGACGACGATCGCGATTGTTCGGTGCTCCCGATCGAAGTTGCGCCGCTGCAGCCGGAGGTCCAACCCGCGGCAGCGGCGGTCAGCGGCGCGCCAGCCTCCGATTTGCTGCCGCTCCTTGATGCATTGGGGGAGGTACGGCCGCTCGACCAGATCGAGGCCGAGCTGATCCGTTTCGCCATCACCCACTACCGCGGGCAGATGTCGGAGGTGGCGCGGCGGCTGCGCATCGGCCGCTCCACCCTCTATCGCAAGCTTGAAAGTCTCGGTCTGCAAGGGGACAGCGCTGAATCCGGCGGCGACGCCGTTGCCGCAGAGCGACAGGGGCGGAAAATCGCCTGATGGCCGCAAATTTCCGCTGCTCTGCGCAAGACAATCCGCGCCGCCGTCGCGTAAGGTTGAGTCGCAAAACCGCTTTGCGTCCGCAGAATGACATTTTTCGGGAACATTGTTCCCGCCTCGGCGCCTGCCTCGCGGGCTAAAATGAACCAGAGCAAGGACTTAGGAGAATTGGCAATGCCCGGCGTCCGTCTCAATGGGTTTCTCGCCTCGACCGCGGTCGCGCTGTTGCTCTCGTTATCCGTCGGCAGCGCGGTGGCTGACCCGGTCGCACCGCCGCCGCCGGGTGGAACTGTGGCGAGCCCCGCGCCGGACGCCGCCACCCCGGCACCCGCCGCCGCGGTGCAGCCGGATAAGTCGACGGCGCCGGATGCGGCAGCAGGGGCTTCGCAAAACACTGATGCCACGGCTGCGCCGGTCGCGGTCGCGCCAGCGCCAGAACCCGCTGCCGCAGCGGCTCCGGCCGAATCGCAGAAATCAGCCGAACCAGCCAACAAACGGAAACGCCGAATCCTGCCGGCGCCGCGCCAGCGTCCGGATCAGCCGCTGCCGCGGGCTCAGCCGAACCAGCCAAACAAACGGAAACGCCGAATCCTGCCGGTGCCGCGCCGGCGCCCGAACCAGCCGCCGCCGCAGGCTCGGCCGAACCGCAACAATCAACCGAACCGGCCAAGCAGGCGGAAACGCCGAAGCCTGCCGCTGGGGCCGCCGCGCCTGCTCCCGAGGCTGCGCCGGCACAGACCGGCAATGCCGAGCCGGCATCGGCAACGCCCGCGGCATCAGCACCCGCACCGGCTGCGAACGCGGCGCCCGCTAGCACGCTGCCCGCCGTCGATCAGGCCGTCGCCGATCAATTGCGCGACCTGTCGTCCGGCAAGTTCGACCACGTTTTTGGCGGCAAGGCCGAGCGCACCGCGGTCGAAGCCTTTTATTCGGGCCGCTCCTATGCCCCGCTGTGGATCACCGACGGCGTCGCCAATGCGCGCGCCAAGGCGGCGATCAATTACCTCGGCCATGTCGATGCCGACGGACTCGATCCGGCCGATTATCCGGTGGCGGATTTCAAATCGTCCGATCCCGGCACGCTCGCCGAGGCCGAGTTGCGGCTCACTGCCTCGGTGATCACCTACGCGCGTCACGCTGCGATCGGGCGGGTGGCTTGGTCGCGGGTGAGCGCCGACATTTCCTACGATCAGAAGGCGCCGGAGCCGGCGAGCGTGCTGGCGGCGCTCGCCGACGCCAAGGACGTCGCTGCTGCGCTCGATTCCTACGAGCCGCATGCGCCGGGCTATCTCGCGCTCAAGGCCAAGCTCGCCGAAATCCGCGGCGGCAATGCGCAGGGCATCAAGGCGCCGATCCCGGGCGGCCCGGTGCTCAAGGTCGGATCGCAGGACGCGCGCGTGCCGCAACTGCGCGAGCGCCTCGGCGTCAGCGGCGACGGCGCCACCTATGACAAGGACCTCGCCGAAGCGGTCAAGAAATTCCAGAAGGCGAACGATCTGCGGGCGACCGGCACGCTGACGCCGCAGACGCTCGATGCGCTCAACGGCCCGCGGCCGAGCCACGTCGCCGACATCATCATCGCCAATATGGAACGCTGGCGCTGGATGCCGCACGACCTCGGCAAGACCTATGTCATCGTCAATCTGCCCGACTATTCGCTGCGCGTGATGCACGACGGCAAAGAGGTGTGGAAGACCAAGATCGTGATCGGCAAGCCCGCCATGCCGACGCCGATCATGACGGGGACCATGAAGTTCATCACCATCAACCCGATCTGGCACGTGCCGCCGTCGATCGTTAATCGCGAATACCTGCCGGCGCTGGAGCAGGATCCGACCGTGATGTCCCGGATGGGGCTCGTCGTCGACCACAACCGAGACGGCGGCATCAGCATCTGGCAGCCGCCCGGCGACAAGAACGCGCTCGGCCGTATCCGCTTCAACTTCCCGAACAAATTCCTGGTGTATCAGCACGACACGCCGGACAAGTACATGTTCGCCTATGCGAAGCGTGCGTTCAGCCACGGCTGCATGCGCGTGCTCAATCCGCCGAAATATGCCGAGGTGCTGCTGTCGCTGGTGCGCCCGAACGATCACTACACGATCGAGCGCATCGAGAAGATGTACGGTCCGAGCGAGATCAACATCGATTTCCCGACCTTCATCCCGGTGCACCTGACCTATCAGACGGCATTCGTCGACGATGCCGGCAAGCTCGAATTCCGCGACGACATCTACGGCCGCGACAGGGAGGTGCTGGCGCTGCTCGACGGGCCGGAGCGGCGCGTCGCCGACATCCCGGTCGAGCACAGGATCGATGCCGCGCGTCGCGAGGTGCTGGCCGTGCCCGACAGCCCGTCGCTGTGGGGCGGCGGCCGCGCCTATCCGGGCCAACCGGGCGGCGGCGAAGGCTTTTTCGCCCGTCTGTTCGGTGGCTTCTCGCAGCCGGTACCGCCGCCGCGGCCCGTCGTCCGCCATCAGCGTCAGCGCCGGGTCACCCGCGCGACGCGTCCGACGGAGCCGGTGGCGCAGTAAAGAGCGCGGCGTAGCCCCCATCTCCTTAGCCGTGCGGGAATTCGCGCCCGTTTCCCAGGCATAGAGGCTTTCTTATTATTCGTATCGCAACGTTGCGTATTGCTACGTTGACAAAACGGGTTGACGTGATTATCTCTGCTCCGAAGCTAGGTGCTCCCGGGAGAGCCGTCATGAACCATAGTCACGCCGCCTTCTTTGAACGTCCCGAAGCTGCACCGATAAAAGAAATTGTGTGCCGGCCAGAAATGATCGCGAAATATGAGTTGCTGAGCCGGATAGAAATGCCCGCGGTGCAGGCTGTCGTGTGGGACATCGAACCTGTCCTCGAACAGTTCGACGAGGCGACGAGGAATCACGCGATCCAGTCATGCGGCGCCTTAATCGGAGACATTCTGACACGACGCGGATTCCGGATCGCGCGCGGGCGCCACGGTGAAAAGAAAAGGGGGCGCGTCCGCAAAGCGCGCTACGTGAAATCTGGGACGATCTGGGAGAAACCTGCAGACGCAGAGAGCGGACATCGCGAGCGCTTCGATGCCATCGTCGAAGATATCATGGTCCGCTATCGCACGACTCTGCAAGAGCTGGCGAAGTGAGCGAGGAGCCCGAATGGCTCAGTAAAGAGGACGTGCTGAGAGCGCATAGCCGGGAGCTTCAGATCTTCGGGGGCGCTCCTGGCATCCGTGACGAGGGAGGGTTGGAATCCGCTCTCGGGCGTCCACTTAATAAGTGGCAATACGAGAATGCGGAGCTTCCGGAGCTTGCAGCCGCCTATGCTTTTGGCATCGTTCGTAACCATCCCTTTGTGGACGGCAACAAACGTGCTGGGTTCGTGAGCATGTTGGCATTTCTGCTCTTGAATAAGATCGAGTTTGCGCCGGAGCCACTCGAAGCGGCAGCGATTATCCTTGGCGTGGCCGCTGGTGAGATTGATGAGGTCGGTCTCGCCCGATGGATTCGCGACAATTGGCCGAAGGTGTGATGGCGACGCGCGAAACCACCGACCGCGAAAAGAACCGCCTGTCCGCCCGCGCCGCGCGCTATGCGCGGGTCGGCGCCAATGTCGGCGGCGTGGCGGCGCGTTATGCCGGGCGGCGGCTCCTCGGCGGTGCGCCGGACCGCGCCGGCGAGGCGCTGGCGCTGTCGTCGGCGCTCGGCCGGCTCAAGGGGCCGCTGATGAAGGTCGCGCAACTGCTCGCGACCATTCCGGATCTGCTGCCGGCCGAATATGCCGCCGAACTGCAGAAGCTGCAGAGCGAAGCGCCGCCGATGGGCTGGGCCTTCGTCAAGCGCCGCATGAGCGCCGAATTGGGTCCGGACTGGGAGCAAAAATTCCAAAAATTCGAGCATCATCCCGCCGCCGCCGCGTCGCTCGGCCAGGTGCACCGCGCCCATTCGCTCGACGGCGAAGATTTGGCCTGCAAGCTGCAATATCCCGACATGCAGTCCGCGGTCGAAGCCGATCTGCGGCAGTTGGAATGGCTCCTTGCCATCCGCCGCCGCCTCGACACCGCGATCGACACCACCGAGATCGGCAAAGAAATCGGCGCGCGGGTGCGCGAAGAGCTCGACTATTTTCGCGAGGCCAAGCACGTCGCGCTCTATCGAGCGATGCTCGACGGCGTCGACATCGTGCGCGTGCCGCGGGCCTGGCCGGAACTATCCACCGGGCGGCTTTTGACCCTCGACTGGCTCGACGGCAGCCGCATGCTCGCGCATAAGAACGATCCGCTCGAAACGCGCAATGCGCTGGCGCGCGCCATGTTCACCGCGTGGTGGTTTCCGTTCAGCCGCTTCGGCGTCATCCACGGCGACCCGCATCTCGGCAATTACACCGTCTTTGGATTGGACCGGGACAATCCGCGCACAACATCCGCTGCGCCGGTCGGCATCAATCTGCTCGATTACGGCTGCATCCGCATCTTCGCGCCGAAATTCGTGCAGGGCGTCGTCG
>JASHPU010000208.1 GCA_030037885.1 Xanthobacteraceae bacterium
GGCGAACCGCGGATTGAGCTTGATCGCCGCCCCGTAATCGGCAATGGCGCGATCGAGATCGCGCTGCCGATAATACGTATAGCCGCGCTCGTTATAGGCGGCGACAAAAAGCGGATCGAGCTGGATGGCCTCGCTCAGGTCGGCGACGGCGCGGTCGAGATTGCCGCTGCGCCGCAGCGCAACGCCGCGGTCGTAAAGGACCGTGGCATCGGCCGGACTGAGATGCACGGCCATATCGTAATCGGCCATCGCCGCATCGCTCTTGCCCGCATCGTCGTAGGCATTGGCGCGGTTGCGGTAGAACTGTGCATTTTTGCCGTCGAGGCCGATCGCGGCAGTGAAATCAGCGATCGCGTGGTCGTAATCGCGCTGCTGATAGGCGACCAGGCCGCGATTGTCATAGGCGAGCGCAAATTGCGGCGACAGTTTTATGGCGTGGTCGAAATCGGCGCCGGCGCGAGCAAGGTCGCCCTTGCCGCGCCAGGCGGCGCCGCGGTTGTTGTACGCGGCGGCGAAGTCGGGCTGAAGCCGGATCGCCTGATTGTAATCGGCGATGGCGCGGTCGAAATCGCCCTTGTCGAAGAAGGCGATGCCGCGATTGTTGAAGGCGGCGGCATTTTTCGGATCGAGCCGGATCGCCTGGCCGTAATCGGCGATAGCGAGATCCAGCGCACCGGTGCGGCGGCGGGCGAGACCGCGATTGAAATAAGCCGCGGCGTAATTGGGCGACAGCCGGATCGCCTCATTGTAATCGGCAATGGCGCCCGTCGGATCGCCCTTCTCGTCATAGGCGTTGCCGCGCGTCATGAACGCCGTCGCGTCCGTCGCGTCGAGCTGGACGGCCCGATTCAAATCCGCGATCGCGCCATCGAAGTCGCGCTCGGCCAATAAAGCGCTGGCGCGGTTGGCGAGTGCGCGCGGCGACTTTGGATCGCCACTGATGGCGCGACCGAAATCCTGCAGGGCGCCGGTGAGGTTGCCCTGTGCGCGCAGCGCCACGCCGCGATTGTTGTAGAGCGCGGCGAGGTTGGTCCCTTGGTAGCGCCCTGAATCGATCAGTGTGGTGCAGGAGGCGATGCGCTCCTCGGCGGTGGCGCGCCATTCGCCGGTACAGCGCCGTTGATCGCTGCTGTCCTGGGCGTAGCCGGCGCCGCCGATGAGGAGAACGGCCGCGAGTGCGAGCCAAAGACAACGACGATAGGGCAGGGACCTGGACGGCGAAGCTACGTCTTGCATCGATGGTCTATTCTGCGCCCCCGAATTCTTAATCTGGCCGCTTTGCCGTTTCGGCAACCATACTGAGGTCGGCGTACTTCTTCACGTCGATATCCTGCCGAAGCAGGCCGACCCCCTTCTGCAGCTGCAGATTGCTTTGCAGCGGCGGCGCCGAGGAGGCCGGCGCCACCACCCAGCCGGCGCGGATTTTCACCGGCGTAGCGGCCGCCGGCAACGCCCGGCCGGCCTTCGCCAGCGCGCCGCGGCTAAATTGCCGGCGGTTAATGCCTGTCATCAGGCGATTCTCCACACTTGCCGGAATAGCTCTATTCATGGCTGCCAAGGCATGCTATCGACCGCCGCCAACCCAAAAGCGGGCCAGCTTGAGTCGGGCGAACAACGCAAGGTTCGCCCCGGGGAACTTCACCCCAATTGGCCGCCCCGCTATTTTCCGGGCCATGCGGAGTTGGCGATGGCAGTGAATTCGAAAGACATAGCCGCCGAAGCATACACCTTCGATGACGTGCTGTTGAAGCCCGGCCTGTCCGAGATCCTCCCCTCGGACGTCGATATTCGCTCGCGTATCACCCGTACCATCCCGCTCAATATCCCGATCGTCGCTTCCGCCATGGATACGGTGACCGAGGCGCACATGGCGATTGCTATGGCGCAGGCCGGCGGCATCGGCGTCATTCATCGCAATCTCGACCCCGCCGTGCAGGCCGCCCAGGTGCGCCAAGTCAAAAAGTACGAATCCGGCATGGTGGTGAACCCGGTGACGATTGGGCCCAATGCAACCCTTGCGGACGCGCTGGCGCTGATGCAGGAGCACCGCATTTCCGGCATTCCGGTGGTCGAAGGCGGTGGCGGCGGCCGTGCCGGCAAGCTCGTCGGCATCCTCACCAACCGCGACGTCCGCTTCGCCACCGACACGTCGCAAAAAATCTCGGAGCTGATGACGAAGGAGCGCCTGATCACGGTGCGCGAGGGCGTCGGCCAGGCCGAGGCCAAGCGCCTCTTGCATCAGCACCGCATCGAGAAGCTTCTGGTCGTCGACGCCGATTACCGCTGCGTCGGGCTGATCACGGTGAAGGACATCGAGAAGGCGGTGGCGCATCCGAACGCCTGCAAGGACGAGCAGGGCCGGCTGCGGGTCGCCGCCGCTACCAGCGTCGGCGACACCGGCTATGCGCGCAGCGAAGCGCTGATCGATGCCGGGGTCGATGTCGTGGTCGTCGACACCGCGCACGGCCATTCCAGCCGGGTGCTGGAAGCTGTGAGCCGCATCAAGCGGCAGTCGAACGCCGTCCAGGTCGTTGCCGGCAACATCGCCACCGCCGGCGGCGCCAGGGCGCTGATCGATGCCGGCGCCGACGCCATCAAGGTCGGCATCGGGCCCGGTTCGATCTGCACCACCCGCATCGTTGCTGGGGTCGGCGTGCCGCAGCTCACCGCGATCATGGACACGGTCGAGGTGGCGAGAAGAACCGACACACCGGTGATCGCCGACGGCGGCATCAAATTTTCCGGCGACCTCGCCAAGGCGATCGCCGCCGGCGCCGACTGCGTGATGATCGGCTCGCTGCTCGCCGGCACCGACGAAACGCCCGGCGAGGTGTTTCTCTATCAGGGCCGCTCCTACAAGAGCTACCGTGGCATGGGCTCAGTCGGCGCCATGGCACGCGGCTCGGCCGACCGCTATTTCCAGCAGGAAATCAAGGACACGTTGAAACTCGTGCCTGAGGGCATCGAAGGCCAGGTAGCGTACAAGGGGCCGGTGGCCAACGTGCTGCATCAACTGGCCGGGGGCTTGCGCGCCGCCATGGGCTATGTGGGCGGCAAGAACCTCGCCGACTTCCACGCCAAGGCGGAGTTTGTCCGCATTTCCGGCGCGGCCTTGCGCGAGAGTCACGTGCACGACGTGACCATCACGCGCGAAAGTCCGAATTACCCAAGCCGAAGTTGAGGATGGCAATGGCTGGCGCGATACCCGATCCATTCGCCAAAATCCGCGCCGCGACCGACGCGCACCGGACGCGGCACCACTGCGGCGCCCATCCGTACGACAACGGGCCGCTGCTGGCGGCCTTGGCGGCAGCCGCCGACGCGCGCCGTATCCTGGAGCTCGGCACTGCGCTCGGCTACACGGCGCTGTCGTTCGCATCCGGCGCACGCGATGCGACAGTGGACACGATCGAGCGCGATCCCGAACATGTGCAGCTGGCGCGGAACAATATCGCGGCCGCCGCGCTCGACCACCGCATCATCGTGCATGAGGGCGATTTCGCCTCTGTCCTGCCGACCCTTGATCCCGGCTACGACGTGGCGTTTTTCGACGGCCGGACGCCGACGCCGGCCCTGCACAAGACGCTGCGCGGCCTGCTTCGCACCGGCGGCACCCTGATCACCGCGAACCTCAACCACGGCGGTACCGCGGATGCCGTACGCAAGGCGCTGTTCGACGGCAAATCGTGGTGCAGTGCCTTGGTCGACGAAGAGGGCGAAACCGCGATCAGCGTCAAATTGTGAGTTACCGCCGGCGCCGTTGGCCGGGTGTGCGGCGTCATGCTAGGAGGCAAGCCTCGCAAGGGCGCAACGCGCATGTCTCTGCAAGCCATTCTGCTGCCGCTGTTCGTCGAGGTCATCCTCACCTTCGCGCTGTTGTTCTGGGCGGCGCCATTGCGCAGCCGTGCGCTTCGCTCCGGCGCGGTGCGGCCCGAGGATATCGCGCTGCGGCAGCCGAACTGGCCGAAGCGCGCCACCCAGGTGGCGAATGCTTACGCCAATCAGTTCGAATTGCCGGTTCTGTTCTACGTGCTCACCATTCTCGTCCTGGTGACGCGCAAGGCTGGCATCGTGTTCGTGGTGCTGGCCTGGATCTTCGTCGTTTTCCGCCTGCTGCACGCTTTCGTGCACACCACCGGCAACAAGGTGAACATTCGCGGGCCGCTGTTTGGCGTGTCTGCCGTGGTGCTCGCCGTCATGTGGCTCATTTACATCATCGAGGTGTTCACCGGCACTTGAGGATCGCTGCCATGCCGCTCGACATTTGTCATCCGACCGCGCCCCACGAAAAACTCCGCTTGCCGGAATGGTACGTCTCCAGCCTGATGATGGATCGTGCCCTGGACGCCGTGGTGCGGCGCGTCAAGAAACTGGACCGCAAGCACGACATTCCCTATCTCGCCGGTTACAGCCTCGACGGCAAGACGATCTATATCGACCGCCACATGCCGAAATCGTTCAAGTTCCGCGGCCACGCCATCGAGACCGACCGCTTTCTGATCCTGCACGAGGAGGTCGAGAAGACGCTGATCGATCAACTCGGCCTGCATTATCTGCACGCCCATCAGATCGCGACGCGGGCCGAGGAGGCCGCGGTGCGCGCGGCTGGCATCGAGTGGCGGCCCTACGACCGCTTCATGCAGAAATACGTCAAGCGCATCGGCGACGAGCGGCTCAAGAAGGTGCCGAAGGACCTCGATCTGAAGCCGTACCGCGACGAGCACGACGACGATCTGTTGTGGCGGATGCTCAAGAGCGTGCGCGCCGGCAAATGCCCGAAAGGCATTCATGTGCACGATCTCGAAGAGGCGATCAAAAGCCTGCGCAGCCACGTGCAACGGCATGAGACGGCGGCCAGCGAGCGGTCGGCTGCGATCCGCCGCGCGGCGGAATAAGCCGACCCTGCGTCGTCCGTTGTCATGACACCTGCCGCCCGGCTTGCCGCCGCCATCGAAGTCTTTGCCGACATCGAGACGCGGCGCCGGCCGGCGGCCGACGCGCTGAAGGATTGGGGACTGTCGCATCGCTTTGCCGGCTCCGCCGACCGCGCCGCGATCGCCGGCCTCGTTTACGACGCGCTGCGCCGCAAAGCGTCTTCGGCCTGGCTCATGGGCGCGCAAACGCCGCGCGCGGCGCTCATCGGGATGCTGCAGCGCGAACGCGGCCTCGACGTTGCGGCGATCGCGGCGCTGTGCAGCGGTGCACGCTTTGCGCCGGCGCCGCTCACTGACGCCGAGCGCGCCGCGCTGTCATCCGAAGCGCTGACGAACGCGCCGCCGTTCGCGCTCGGCGATTATCCGGAATGGCTCGATCCGCATTTGGCCCGCGTGTTCGGCGAAGATCGGGCTGCCGAGGGCGCCGCGCTTGCCACGCGCGCGCCGCTCGATCTGCGCGTCAACACGCTCAAGGCCGAGCGCGACGAAGTTGCGCCGAAGCTGGCGCATCTCGGCGCCGAGCCGACGCGCTGGTCGCCGCTTGGCTTGCGCATCCGCCTCGGCGCCGATGCCAAGAACCCGGCGATCCATGCCGAGCCGCCGTTTCGCAAGGGCGAAATCGAAGTCCAGGACGAAGGCTCGCAGCTCGCCGCGCTATTGACGCACGCCAAGCCCGGCGAACAGGTCGTCGATCTCGCGGCCGGTGCCGGCGGCAAGACTTTGGCGCTCGCCGCCATGATGGAGAACCGCGGCCAGATTTACGCGACCGACATCGACAAGCGCCAGTTGGTGCCGATTCATGAGCGTTTGCTCCGCGCCGATGTTCGTAACGTCCAGGTGCGAACACCGCGAGGGTCCCCTCTCGTTCCATCCCCCGCAAGCGGGGCAGGGTTGGGGTGGGGCCTCGCCGATCTCGCCGGCAAAGCGGACCTCGTCGTCATCGACGCACCGTGTACCGGCACGGGCACGTGGCGGCGCAATCCGGACGCCAAATGGCGCGTCCGCCCCGGCGCGCTGGCGGAGCGCGTCAAGGAGCAGGCGGCGCTGCTCGACCGTGCCGCGGCGCTGGTCAAGCCGGCGGGCCGCATCGCCTATATCACCTGTTCGGTGCTCGCCGATGAAAACGCCGACCAGGTCCGCGCTTTCATCGACCGGGTCCGCGATTTTGCCGTGGAAAACCCGGCGGAAACCGCCAAGGCGCTCGGCGAGCGCGCCTATCTTTTCACGGCAGCCGCGCTTATATCCGGCGAGGGCCTTTTGATGACGCCGCGGCGCATCGATACCGACGGCTTTTTTGTCAGCGTGTTGCGGCGCTCGGCATGACGGTGCTTTGCGCTGGCTCGACAGGCTGCGGCGCTTGCCATAAAACCCGCCATGGCGACTCACGACAAAATTCTCATCGTCGATTTCGGCTCGCAGGTGACGCAGCTGATCGCGCGCCGCGTGCGTGAGGAGCGCGTCTATTGCGAGATCGTGCCGTTCCAGAAGGCCGAAGCCGCTTTTGCGGAACTCAAGCCCAGGGGTGTGATCCTGTCCGGCGGCCCCGCGTCCGTGCACGACAAGAACGCGCCGCTGGCGCCGCCTGCGATTTATCAGTCAGGCATGCCGGTGCTCGGCATCTGCTACGGCGAGCAGGCCATGGCGCAGCAACTCGGCGGCACAGTCGAAGGCGGCCACCATCGCGAATTCGGCCGCGCCGAAGTCGAAGTGACCAAGCCGTCGTTGCTCACCGACGGCGTGTGGGAGGTCGGCCAGCGCTATCCGGTGTGGATGAGCCATGGCGACCGCGTCACCCGGCTACCCGAAGGTTTTGTGGCGACCGGCACCTCGTCCAACGCGCCGATCGCCATGATCGCCGACGACGAGCGCAAATTCTACGCCACGCAATTCCATCTCGAAGTCGTGCACACCCCGCACGGCGCGGCGCTATTGCGCAATTTCGTGCGCAACATTGCCGGCTGCCGCGGCGACTGGACCATGCGCGCCTTCAAGGAGGAGGCGATCGAAAAAATCCGCCGCCAAGTCGGCAGCGGTAAAGTGATCTGCGGCCTGTCCGGCGGCGTCGACTCCGCGGTCGCCGCCGTGCTCATCCACGGGGCGATCGGCGACCAGCTCACCTGCGTGTTCGTCGACCACGGGCTCCTTCGCCTCGGCGAGGGTGAGCGCGTGGTCGCCCTGTTTCGCGGCCATTACAACATTCCGCTCGTCCATGTCGAGGCTGAGGAGCTCTTTCTCAAACAGCTGGCCGGCGTCACCGATCCGGAGCAGAAACGCAAAACCATCGGCAAGCTGTTCATCGACGTGTTCGACGCCGAAGCCAAAAAAATCGGCGGCGCGCAGTTTCTGGCGCAAGGTACGCTCTATCCCGACGTGATCGAAAGCGTGTCGTTCACCGGCGGCCCGTCGGTCACCATCAAATCGCACCACAATGTCGGCGGCCTGCCCGAGCGCATGAACCTGAAGCTGGTCGAGCCGCTGCGCGAATTGTTCAAGGACGAAGTGCGCGCGCTCGGCCGCGAACTCGACCTGCCCGACGCCTTTGTCGGCCGCCATCCGTTTCCCGGCCCCGGCCTCGCCGTCCGCTGCCCCGGCGAGATCACCCGCGAGAAACTCGACATCCTCCGCCTCACCGACGACATTTTCATCGAAGAAATCCGCCGCGTCGGCCTCTACGACGACATCTGGCAGGCCTTCGCCGTGCTGCTGCCGGTGCGCACCGTCGGCGTCATGGGCGACTACCGCACCTACGACGCCGTGGTGGCGCTGCGCGCCGTCACCTCGACCGACGGCATGACCGCGGATTTTTACCCCTTCGACGCCGGGTTCCTCGGCACCGTGGCAACGCGCATCATCAACGAGGTCAATGGCGTCAATCGCGTGGTCTACGACGTGACGTCGAAGCCGCCGGGGACGATCGAGTGGGAGTAGGGGAATCGGATACGCTCGAGCGTCCTGGAGGGAAACAGGACAGCGAGGAAGAGTATGATTGGCGGCTCTGTATCTGCGTGGCGGGGTATAGATCTTTGCTGGTTATCGGCGCGCGAAGGCAGATACGCCCGGCTCAAAATCAGTTCCTCCCGCGACAGGCCCAACCCTCACGATGGTCGCCGATAGGGGCAAACGCTTCACGATGCAGCCCGTTACGGCAATGGCCGCCTCGTGACATGGGGTGCTCCGTTGTGTGCTTGGCAGCCACAGTTGGAGTATCCCTTCCTCGCTCTGACACAGAATCCTTTACGTCGCCCACGAGTTCCTCTCCCTTGCGTCGGCTGAGTTCAGAGTATAACCTGTAGCAGGTTATAGTGACGGGCGGCGACCGATGAACTTCAACCTCTACCTCGACGATCAAACCGCCAAGGAACTGGACCGAACGGCCAAGAAGCTGGGCGAGACGCGCAGCGGGTTGATTCGCAAGGCGCTACGCGAATGGCTGGACAAGAAGGCGCTCGGCAGTCCCGGCTGGCCGACGCTGATCCTGGAGTGGCGAGGTATTCCCGACGTGCCGCCGTTTGAATCGTATCGCGGCGAATTGCTGGCGCCGCGTGAAGATACCTTTCCGTGAAATACCTCCTCGACACCAATGTGCTCAGCGACTTCGGGCGCGGGGAACGCGCCGTGATGGCGCGGCTTCGTCAGGAAGCGCCGTTGCGATTGGCGGTTTCAGTGATCACGGAGATGGAAGTCGAATACGGGCTGGCGCGAAATCCGGGCCTTGCACCGCGCATGCGGGAAGCGATGCGGGTGCTTCTGAACACAATCGCGGTGTTGCCGTTCGAGCGCGAAGATGCTCGCGTGGCGGCGCAGTTGCGTGCAAGCTTGAACAGCCAAGGTATGCCCATCGGGGCCTATGACTTGCTGCTCGCGGCTTGTGCATTGCGCCGGGGCCTTAAGATCGTGACGCACAATGCGCGGGAGTTCGTTCGCGTCGGCGGCCTTGGGCTGGAAGATTGGCGTGGCCGGTAACCCTGGACCGCTGAGATATCTTCGATAGACCGGCTGCTTGTCTTGTGCAAAATCGTTGTCAAACGGAATATACGCTCATGCAAGCCAAGCGCAGAGGTCTGAAGTCCGCGACCAAGCCGAATCCAGAACCCAAGCTCACGCGCATCCATGCGCCTGCCGATCTATCGCCGATGGAATGGCAGAGAGGCTTGCGTCGCCAGTTCGGCCGCGAGCAGCCCTTCAAGATCGAGAATCTGACAAGCGAACCGTTTTTCTCCGAGTTCCGGGTCAGCAATCCGGCCTCGAAATCGAGCTACCGCGTGGCGATCCGGGGCAAGGGGCCCGGCGGAAATTTCTGCTCATGCCCAGACTATGCGACGAACGAGCTCGGCACCTGCAAGCACATCGAATTCACGCTTGCGCAGCTAGAGAAGAAGCGCGGCGCCAAGGCTGCGTTTGCGCGCGGCTACCAGCCAGCCTTTTCCGAGCTGTATCTGCGCAAAGACGGCAGGCGCCGCATCCATTTCTGCGCTGGAACGGATTGCCCGCCGGCGTTGCGCGAAACCGCCGCGGCATTGTTCGACCTCGGTCGTGACGGAATGCTGCCGGATGACCGCTACGACGAGCTCGAATCTTTCATGGCCATCGCGTCGAGGTCGGGTCATGAGTTCCGCGCCTATGACGACGCGCTCGATTTTATCGCTGGAAGGCGGGATGCGGTGCGCCGGACCTTGAAGCTCGCGGAACTGTTTCCTCAGGGAGTGGCTGACCCCGCGCTCAAGACACTTCTGAAAGTACCGCTCTATCCATACCAGGCCGAAGGCGCGCTGTTCGCGGTCCGGGCTGGCAGGGCATTGATCGGCGACGATATGGGGCTGGGCAAAACCATCCAGGCCGTCGCCGCCATGGAAATACTGACGCGGCATTTTGGCGTCACAAGGGTGTTGGTAATCTGCCCGACCTCGCTCAAATACCAGTGGCAGAGCGAGATTCTGCGCTTCTCCGGCAGACCAGGCGAGAACGCGGCGCGGGTCATCAATGGCGACCGGGCGCAGCGCCAGAACGACTATCATTTGGACGACTTTTGCAAGATCACGAATTACGAGAAGCTCAAGCCCGACCTCGATCTGATCGCTGCCTGGGCACCCGATCTCGTGATCGTCGACGAAGCGCAACGGGTGAAGAACTGGAACACCATCGCTGCGCGGGCCTTGAAGCGCATCGACAGTCCCTATGCGATCGTGTTGACCGGCACCCCCTTGGAGAACAAGCTCGAGGAACTGATCTCGATCGTTCAGTTCGTCGATCAGCATCGGCTTGGTCCGACCTGGAAGCTGCTGCACGAGCATCAGGTTAAGGACGAAGGCGGGCGGGTCACGGGCTATACCGGGCTCGAGAAGATCGGCCAGACGCTGGCGCCGATCTTGATTCGCCGCCGCAAATCGGAAGTGCTGAAGCAATTGCCGAACCGTCTTGACCAGAACCTTCTGGTGCCGATGACGGAGATGCAGATGCTTCTCCACCAGGAAAACGCCGACGTGGTGGCGAAAATCGTCCAGCGCTGGCGGAAGACTCGGTTCTTGTCGGACAAGGACCAGCGGAGGCTGACTTGCGCGCTGCAGAACATGCGCATGTCGTGCAACAGCACCTATCTATTGGATCAAGAGACGGACCATGGCGTCAAAGCCGATGAATTGGCGGCGCTGTTCGACGATCTGTTCGCTGAGCCGAAAGCCAAGGCGGTGGTGTTCTCGCAATGGACGCGGACCCACGATATCGTCATCCGGCGCCTCGAAGCGCGTGGGCTCGGCTATGTCAGTTTCCACGGCGGCGTGCCGTCGGAGAAGCGGCCGGCGCTGGTCGAACGCTTTCGCGACGACCCCGCCTGCCGGGTGTTCCTGTCCACGGACGCCGGCGGCACGGGCCTCAATCTGCAGCAAGCCTCGACTCTGGTGAACATGGACTTGCCGTGGAATCCGGCCGTGCTCGAGCAGCGCATCGCACGCATCCATCGCATCGGTCAGGCACAGCCCGTGCGGATCATCAATTTTGTCGCCAAGGGCACCATCGAGGAAGGGATGCTTTCGGTGCTGGCGTTCAAGCGCTCGCTGTCGGACGGAATTCTCGACGGCGGCAGCGGCGAGATTTCGCTGGGCGGCTCGCGTCTGAACCGCTTCATGAAGGAAGTGGAGAACGTCACCGGGCGCATGGGCGACAGCGAGGCCGTGATATCGGCCGAAGAGGTGACGAATATCGTCACCGCTGACATCGCCCAATCCGCGGAAGACGCCAACGTGGATATGGACGTTGGTCCCGACAGGGCGGCGATGGCGCGTGCGGATGGGGCCGAAGCACCGCCGCGTGGCGTCGGTGGTGATCCGTGGCAAGCGTTGGCGCAGATTGGCGCGCAGTTTGTTGCCGCACTGGCCGCCGCCAATAATCCCGATGCCCCAGCGCATCCCTGGATCGAACGTGATCCAACCACGGGCGTGCAAAGCCTCAAGATGCCGCTGCCGCCACCGCAGACCGCGAGGCAACTCGCCGATGCGCTTTCCGCGCTCGCGGCCGGGTTGCGAGGCAGAGCGTCGTGATGATCGTACTTTGCCGGGCCGCAGGCGAAACTCGGAGGCGCCAATAAGACAAGCACAGCGTGAGTGCGCGCCAATACAGGCGCAATCCACGAAGCTTTCGGAGTGACGTTGTTCGAGTATTGTGGCGTGCTACGTCGTCGGTCCGGCCTTAAGCTGCTTTAGGACGACGCCCGACTGCGCCTCGACCGCGGCAAGTACGTCCGAGAGCGCGCTGAGGATACGGAACCGCCGGGGCGCAGGAGCGGAACCCGGCGTCGCTGGTGGGGCCGGCTCGTCGGGAAATGCTCTAAGCCGCAACAGCGAGAAGCTTTCGGATCGCTTGCAGGAGGTCTTTCGGGTTCAATGGCTTGTAGAGTGCAACCGTCGCACTCGCCTCAGCCGTCATGGCCTCGAAGTAGGGCATTTCCGGACACTTGCTGCCGCCAAACATAAAACCAGAAGCGATGATGATCGGCATGTGCGGCTTGATCTTGCGGATAGCCTTGCTTGCTTCCAAGCCATTCATCTTCGGCAGGAACAGGTCGCAAATAACCAGATCGACAGCCTCATCTTCGACCGCGCGGATACCGGCCGGCCCATCGGCGGCGCACGCGACCGAGAAGCCGTTGACCTCGAGCATGATTTTGGTCGAGGTCCGCACCGCGTCGTCGTCGTCGATGATCAGAATGCGTGGCATCTTTCCCGGGTCCTCATGCAGTCACGCCGAGAGCCAGTTGGACGGCGCGCATAAGCTCGCTGGCCCGGAACGGCTTCTTGAGTCGGATGACGTTCGCCAGGTCGCCAGCAGCCGGCAATATGTCGAGCACGGTCCGCCCGCTGGATGAAAGAAATGCCCCCGACATTGCGATTACCGCCAAGTCTGGGCAGCGTACGCGCATACCCCTGATCAGCTTTACGCCGTCCATGTTCGGCATGAAAATATCGACGATCGCGAGATCGAAATGTTCATTTTCCAGCGCCAACAGAGCGTTGCGGCCATGTTCGAATCCCGTAACGTCAAAACCGTTAGTTCGCAGCGCGACCATAACCGCGGCCCTCGCGTGCACTTGATCGTCGATGACCAGCACGTGCGGCATCTGCGCTATCCTCCTGGGTCGGGTACTATATCAGGGACCGGTAAAAGGGCGGTTACGGGCACCCAACCGGCCTCAAATTGCTTGCGTTTTTGCAACCTGCCAATCCAGCGGCGGAAAGGTTTCGGTTCCGGCGAGGGTTTGACGCAGCATGCCGGCGAGGTGCGATTTGCGATAAGGTTTGACCAGCAAATGCACGCCCGGATCGACGCGGCCGTGATGGATGATGGCATTCTCGGCGTAGCCAGATGTGAACAGCACCTTAAGGGGCGAACGACGCTTGGCCATTTCCTCGGACAGCTC
>JASHPU010000209.1 GCA_030037885.1 Xanthobacteraceae bacterium
GCTGGTGCCGAGCTTGTCCGCCGCTGTTTCGAGATCGCCGGTCAGATAGCCGGTCTCGTCGACGAGATCGATGAGATATTGGCCGATCATGCGTCGCGCCGGATCGGCCACGGCAAGCATCAATTGCTCGCGCAGCCAGTCGGCCAAGGTCGCTTCGGCCGGGACGAACGCTTCGAGATTGTAGTCGCCGTCGTCGCGACCGCCCGAGCCGACACCGGCCCATTCCGAATAGCCGGCCGGCCCTTCGGCGGGCCGCGGCCGAAGCGGCGGCTCGGCATCGTCACCGGCGCTATTGTCGAAGGCGGTTTGCGGCTGTCCGTCTTGGGCCGCCGCGGTCTCGCGGCTGGCGGGGTCCCAGCCATCAACCACGGCACTCTCATTGGGCAGCTGCGAGTGGGCCGCCTCCGCCGGTCCGGCCTCCCCCTCGGACCCCCGGTCGAGCAGCGGGTTGCGCTCGAGCTCCGCGTCCACATAGGCCGCCAGATCGAGATTCGACAGCTGCAGCAGCTTGATGGCCTGCATCAGCTGCGGCGTCATCACCAGAGCCTGGCTCTGCCGAAGCTGAAGGCGTTGGGTCAGGGCCATGACGGCCGAATTGGTCCGATTCTTGCTTCCTGATGCCCTGTAGAGCAGTTCGGACCGCCCGCCGTCAACCCGTTTGCGCCGCAAGAGAGCGCCGCCCGGCGGCAATTTTGTCGAAAAGCCTTAAAGCCGAAATTCTTCGCCGAGATAGAGCCGGCGCACGTCCGGATTGTTGACGATATCGTCGGCGCGGCCCTCCATCAGCACTTCGCCCGAATAGATGATGTAAGCGCGGTCGGTCAGGCCGAGCGTCTCGCGCACGTTGTGGTCGGTGACCAACACGCCAATGCCGCGGTTAGTCAGGTGCCGCACCAGCGCCTGGATGTCGCCGACTGCGATGGGATCGATGCCGGCGAACGGCTCGTCGAGCAGCATGTAGTTCGGCCGCGTCGCCAGCGAACGGGCGATCTCGACGCGCCGGCGCTCGCCGCCGGAGAGCGCGATCGAGGAGGTCTTGCGCAAACGGCCGATGTCGAACTCTTCGAGCAGCGCATCGAGATCGCGCTCGCGCCGCTTACGATTGGGCTCGACCACTTCGAGCACGGCGCGGATGTTTTGCTCGACCGTCAGGCCTCGAAAAATCGAGGCTTCCTGCGGCAGATAACCGATGCCGAGGCGAGCGCGCTGGTACATCGGCAGCGCGGTGACGTCGTAGCCGTCAAGCTCGATACTGCCCTGGTCGGCCTTGATCAGGCCAGTGATCATGTAGAACACCGTGGTCTTGCCGGCGCCGTTGGGCCCGAGCAGGCCGACCGCTTCGCCCCGACGCAGATAGAGGCTGACGTGTTTCACCACTTTGCGGCCGACGAAGCTTTTTTCGACGCCCTCGACCACCAGTATGCCTGTGCGGTCGGGGCGCGCCGCGCCGTTGCCGTTGTTACGCCGTCGCGGCCGGCTGGCGGGAGGCGGCTCGGCCTGCTCGGCCGGCGGTTGGCGGTCCTGCCGCTCGGGTTGCGGCGGCGGCGCCTTGGTGCGCGCCTTGACCGGAGCCGGCGCTGGCAGGCTCGCAATGTCCACATAGGTGCCGCTGATGACGCCGCCCATCGAGGCCAGATCGATGACCTCGTCGTCGGCGACCGCAGCATGCCGCGTACCACCCGGGCGACGGCGAAAATGGGAAAGAATGTTCAAGCCCCACGATCTCCCGCGGTTCGCCAGGGCATCCGCATCATGTTTCTGAGCGAGGACACCAGCGACTCGAGGCAATGCCTCTCTCCCATGGCGGCTAGGCACGCGGCAAGTTCACTGTTTTGGGCCGGGTCCGATGGTCATGAAATTGCTCTCGCCGCCCTTGCTGTCGCTGTTCGGAATGATGAGCGCACGCACACGGCCCTGCGGAGCGCCGGGAGCGGACTCGACGCGCGCATTGCCGGTCACGGTGTCGACGACCACGCGTTCGCCGTGGATGACGTTCTTGCCTTGGCTGACCACGACGTTGCCGCTGAGCGTGATGGTCTTGGCTTTCAGGTCGTAAACGCCGAGGTCGCCGCTGGCATTCTGATCCCTGCTGGTGACGGTGACGTCGCCGTGCGCCTCGATGCGTCGAATATTTTGCGCATTCGGCGGCGTGCTGCCGGACGAGGTCTTGGTGCGGACGACCGGCTTGTCGCCGCCGATGCCCACCTCTTCGCCGTAAAACACCACGAGCGTCTTGCAGCGCATCGTGGTGTCGCCCTGCACCACGCGCACATCGCCGGAAAACGTCGCGGTCTTCTGGCGGTCGCGGACTTCGAGCGATTTGGCGTCGATCTGGACCGGTTGATCCTTATTCTGCGCCCCCGGCACGAGGCCGCCCGGCTCCGCGCGCAGGCCCTGCGCCATGGCCGACGCCGAAACCGTCAATGCGACCGCCGCAGCGGCGACAAACTGAAGCTTTTGATTCATGAGCTTTTGACTCATGGCTCGTGACTCATGGCTCGTGACTCATGGCTGATCCGTCTTGCCGTCCGGCTTACCCGACTGCAGCGTCATGCTGACGTCGCTGAAGCGAACCACGTCCCCCTTGTCGTTGATTTCCAGCCGTTTGGCGTTGAGCCAGCCGTCGAGCAGTTTCACCCATACCGGCATGTTGGAAACCACATTGCCCTTGCGCACGTCGACCAATGCCTGGCTCAAGCGCGCCTCGTAGCCGGTCGAGGACACCAGGTGAATGTTGTTGTTGAGCGTGAGCATGTCACCTTTCATGTCGTAGACGCCGTCGTCCGCCCACAGATCGACGGTGCTCTTGTCGGCCATTTCCATGTTGGCGCGGATGCGCTGGAGCTGCACGAAGTCGGGCTTGGTGACGTCCTGTGCGGCCGCCTCGGCGCTCAACTGGTAAGCCCGCCCATCGCTGGTGTAGCCGGTGAGCCGCGGCTTTTGCATGGTGACCTTGGTGCCTTGGATGAGCACATTGGCAATTTCGCCGGGCAGCCGCAGCGCCCCGACCGACGGCAAATAATTGTCGACGACGAGGCCGACCAGCACCGTCACGACGGCGCCGACCAGACACATCCGCAGCACGCGGACCCGCCGGCTGTGGCGCAGCGCCCGCCGATACAGCAATTCGCTGTTGCCGCGCGCGCGTGCCGCAACGGCCACGCCGCCCTCGTCTGCGGCGAAGGAGATGCTGGTCAAACGATATCCCCTCGGACCGCCGCCCCCGATTCGGCCCGGAGCCTCATTCTACGGTTATGGCGCCTCAGTGTCGCCTGCGAATGTGGCCTGGACGCGACCGCCGCATGACCCCCGGCCGAGCCGCTCAAGACCGTAAAAAACGGCTTTACGAGTGGGCGAAAATGTCTTCGCCGGTGAAACCGCCGAGGTCGAGCCGCACCCGGTCGGGCAGGAAGCCGAAGCAGGCCGCGGCCAAAGCCTGGCGGCCCTCGCGCGCCAGCATGGCATCGAGCTTGTCTTTGAGCGCGTGCAAATAGAGCACATCGGACGCGGCGTAGGCGAGCTGCGCCTCGGACAGGCTCGCGGCGCCCCAATCGGACAGCTGCTGCTGCTTCGACAGGTCGTGGCCGAGCACCTCGCGCACCAAATCCTTCAAGCCGTGCTTGTCCGTATAGGTGCGCACCAGCCGCGACGCGATTTTCGTGCAATAGACCGGCTCCGCCATGATGCCGAAAGTCTTCTGCAGCATGGCGAGGTCGAAGCGGCCGAAGTGGAAAATCTTCAGCACGTTGCGGTCGCCAATGAGCTTCGTCAGATTCGGCGCGTCAGCCGGCGCCGCGGCGATCTGCACCACGTCGGCCGAGCCGTCGCCGGGCGACAGCTGCACCAGGCAGAGCCGGTCGCGGGTGAGCGAAAGCCCCATCGTCTCGGTGTCGATGGCGACCGCGCGGGCGCCCGCGTAATGCGTCAGGTCCGGCAGATCGCCGCGATGAAAGCGGATGGTCATGCGGGCTGAATATCGCACCCGCAATGGCGCGTCAAAAAGCCAATAAGCCGGCCTTGATCATAATTGCGAGGGGCCGGGATGATCCCTTAAAATAGATCAGGCCAGCCATCAGGCAAAAGCGCACGAGCCGCGATCCATGAAGCGCACTTTCGCACCGAGCCCGACTCTTCCGGGGCCGGTTGCTTTGGCCACGGCATCGGCGCTGCTCATGGGCCTCGCCGTTGCGGACGCCGCCGCGCAAACGCTCACCAACCCCAATGCGCCGCCCCAATGGCCGTTGCCGCAGAGCCGCGCCAAGCCAGGGACCACCGCGCAAACCAAAAAGTCCTGCAAAGAATTCGGCGCCGGCTTCGTCAACGTCCCCGGCACCGACACATGCGTCAAAATCGGCGGCTTCGTGACGGTCGAAGGCGGCAGCCGCGGGCGGTGAGTTTATCCGTCGGCTGGCGCCAGGAGCGGACTCGGACCCGCCTTCGTCGCGGCGCCAGTGTCTGAAACGAGCGCGTCGAGCGTTGCGCTGCCAGGGCCGTGCCGGCAGCTACGCCATGGCCGCGCCGGCGCGCCAAGCTGACTACGATCTAA
>JASHPU010000024.1 GCA_030037885.1 Xanthobacteraceae bacterium
TGGTCCCAGGGTAGCCGCGCCGGTACGTGCACTTCGGTGAGCCACGGCTCGCCGCGCTTCCAGCCCAGCCCGACCAGATAATGCGCGGTCGAGCCGAGCACGTCGGGCACGTCGTGAATGAGATCGCGCTTGCCGCGACCGTCGTAGTCGACCGCGTATTTGAAATACTCCGACGGCATCATCTGGGTCTGGCCGAGCTCGCCGGCCCAAGAGCCGATCATTTCCGAAGGCACGAGGTCGCCGCGCTCGATCAGGCGCAACGCATCGAACAATTGCGCGCGAAAGCGGTCGGCGCGCCGGCAATCGTAGGCGAGCGAGGCGATCGAGCTCAGCGTCGGGTATTTGCCCATGTTGGCGCCGAAATCGCTTTCGAGGCCCCAGAACGAGACGATGACCGGCGCCGGCACGCCGTAGTCGTGCTCGATGCGCGCAAATACCGGTGCGTATTTCTTGATCAGGGCCCCGCCGCGCTGGATGCGATAGGCGGCGGCCATGCGGTCGGAGAATTGCAGGAACGTTTGGGTAAAGACGCGCTGGCCGCGGTCGATATTCACGATGCGCTGGTCGTAAGTCAGATATGGCGCGACCTCGGCGATGGCGCGCTGAGAAATCCCTTGCGCCGCCGCCTCGCGCTCGAAGTCGGCGAGCCAACTGTCGTAAGGCCCCGAGGTGCGGCACGGCACGTCGGCGCGCGCGGCGGTGGCCGCGAGCAGACTTGCCAAGAATGTTGCGATGAGCATTTGGCTTTTGCGCATCATCCCTCCGGTTGCTGTGACTCCTTTCCGTCATCCTGAAGCGCGAGCCAACGGGTCCGGCCCGAAGTGGCCGGCCCGATGGTAAACTCCGCGAGCCTCGAAGGATGCGGCCGAGGCGCCCGGGCCGTCACCCTTCGAGGCTCGGCGCGGAGCTTGTCATCGGGCCGCGCTTTGCGCGGACCCGTTGGCGCCGAGCACCTCAGGGTCACGGTACGGACGCAGTCTTCTGATACCAATCCAAAATCTCCTCGCCGGTCCAGTACAGGACGCCGTCGAAGCGGCGCGTGTAATCGTAGATCGCTTCCAAGTGCTTGATGCGATGCGGCTGGCCGCTGATATAGGCGTGGATGGCGAGTGGAAAGATTTTGGCGCGGTGTTCGCCCTCGGCGTAGAGCCGGTCGAACTGATCGACGGCGCGGCGCAACAGATAATCGCTCTCGTGGTGCTGCACGATCATCATCGGAATGTCGTTGAGCTCGAGCGTGTAGGGTAGCGTGACCAGCGGGCCCTTCGCGGTGCGGATCGTGGTCGGCTCGTCGTCGTAGACCCAGTCGCCGATATATTTGATCCCGGCGTCGACCAGCAATTCCGGCGTCTCCAAAGTCTGCGTCAGTCCCGGACCGAGCCAACCGACCGGGCGCTTGCTGGTGAATCGCTCGATGACGTCGAGCGCACGCGCGATCATGGCTTTCTGATTGGGCTCGCTGTGGATCGGCCCCTGCTGGTAGGCGTGGCCCATGAACTCCCAGCGGTCGGAGCGCGCCTGCTGGGCGACGCGCTTATAGTCTTCGCAGACCCGGGCGTTGATCGCCAGCGTCGGCCGGATGCTTTGGCGCTTGAACAGCTCGAAGAAACGCCAGACGCCGACCCGCATGCCGTATTCGTGCCAACTCCAGTTCGGCACGTCGGGCAGCATGGTTTGTCCGGTCGGCGGCGCCAGGACTTGCCGCGCCATCGGCTTGGCGATGTCCCAGACCTCGAGATTGACGATGGTCCAGAACACGATGCGCGCATTGCCCGGCAATTTGAGCGGCGGCCGGTCGACGATCGCCGAATAATCGGCGCGCTCGCGCGGCAGCAGCGGCTTGCTCACGGTTTTTCCGGCGCTTTTGCGCTTTTTCATCGTCCTCCCCCTCGTTTGCCCACAACAAACCGGTGCCTGCCGACATTTGTCATGCCGACCATACGGCGAGGCCAGGGCCTCCACAACGCCGCCGGGCGCGTTGCGTCGCGACGTGGCGGTCGCGATCACAAGCCCGTTAGCGCTGCCGAAGGCGCATTGCAGTTCGCGGCGAATGGAGCATCTATGGAACCAAGCGAGCGGGGGCTGATTATCTTCCCAGCCAAAGTTTCGATCGCGGTTCGTTGATATCCCGTCACTTTCCGGATTTTGCGATGCCACGCTCTTCCGCTTCCCGGCGTATTCGGCTGTCCGAATCGGAAGGTTCGGTGCCGGACTCAGGCGGCGGCGCCGCGCCCGCCACAGAAGCGGTACCCGACCCACGACACTTCTGGCGCGAAGCTTTCCGAACAGTGCGTGGCGAAACCGAGCGGCGCGTCGCGCCTTTGTCGGCCGAGGACCAGGTCGTCCAGTCGATGCCGGATGCGAGCCCGGCCAAATGGCATCGCGCCCACGTCACCTGGTTCTTTGAAGAATTCTTGCTGCGGCGCTTTGCGCCCGGCTACAAGCCGTTCGACGACCGTTTTGCCTATCTGTTCAATTCCTATTACGTCTCGGCTGGCCCGCGCCACGCACGCCCGCAGCGTGGCATGATCACCCGGCCGGGCGCCGCCGAAGTGACGGCCTATCGCGCCCATATCGACGGCGCGGTGATGGCGTTGATCGAATCGACCAACGATTTGGCGGCGCTCGCACCGATCGTCGAGATCGGCCTGCATCACGAGCAGCAGCATCAGGAGTTGTTGCTTACCGATATTCTGCACGCATTTTCACTCAACGCCACGCATCCCGCCTACGACCCGCGCTGGCGGTGGCCGAACGGCGCAAAGGCAGGCACTGCCGCTTCCGTGCCGGTCGCCGGTATTCATCGCATCGGTCATGACGGCGACGGCTTTTGCTTCGACAACGAACGGCCAGCGCACGAGGTGTTGCTGGCTCCGGTGCGGCTGTCGCGCACGCTCGTGAGCAACGGCGAGTGGCTCGAATTCATGGCCGATGGCGGCTACGCGACGCCGACGCTGTGGCTGTCTGACGGTTTCGCCGCGGTTGAGGCGCAAGGTTGGAGCGCGCCCGGCTATTGGCGGCAGATCGACGGCGAGTGGTTTTCCATGACGCTCGGCGGCCTGCGCCGCGTCGATCCGGCAGCGCCGGTGTGCCACGTCAGCTATTACGAGGCCGATGCGTTCGCGCGCTGGGCCGGCAAGCACTTGCCGAGCGAGGCCGAGTGGGAGGTCGCGGCGCGCGCCGGCGCGCTGGCCGACGCCTTCGGCATTGTCTGGCAATGGACGCGCAGCGCTTATTCGCCGTATCCGGGCTATAGTGTCTGCGAGGGCGCGCTTGGCGAGTACAATGGCAAGTTCATGGTCAACCAGATGGTGCTGCGCGGTTCGTCGCTGGCGACACCAGCCGGCCATTCGCGGGCAAGCTACCGCAATTTCTTTTATCCGACGGCGCGCTGGCAGTTCAGCGGCCTGCGCCTTGCGCAATTCGACGATTGAGTGAGCTCATGAATATCCGCAGCGTGTTTCAAGCCGCGCATCCGGTCGAAACGCACGATTCGTTTGCCGCCGACGTAATCGCCGGCCTCACCGCGCAGCCAAAGAGCCTGCCGCCGAAATATTTTTACGATCTTGCCGGCTCGGCTCTGTTCGAGCGCATCACTGAGCTGCCGGAATATTATCCGACGCGCTGCGAGATCGCCATTTTGCGCGACCACGCGGCAGCGATCGCCGCGATGTTTCCGCCCGGCGCTGCGCTGATCGAGTTCGGCAGCGGGTCGAGCCGCAAGGCGCGTATTCTGCTCGCCGCCGCGGCAACCATGGCGGCCTACGTGCCGGTCGATATTTCGGGCGACTTTTTGCAGCGGGATTTGGCGCAGCTCGCGCGTGACCTGCCGCACCTTGTCGTGCATCCGCTGGTCGCGGATTTCACGGAAACCTTCGCCATGCCGAAAGAGCTCGCGGCGCTGCCGCGCGTCGGCTTCTTTCCCGGTTCCACCATCGGCAATTTCGAGCCGGCCGAGGCAGGCGCATTTTTGCGCCATATCGGCGACATGCTCGGCGCGGGCGGGCTGCTTCTGGTCGGCCTCGACCTAGTCAAGGACGAGGCTACCCTCTATCGCGCCTATAACGACGCAGCGGGCGTGACGGCGAAATTCAATCTCAACCTGTTGGCGCGGACCAATCGCGAGCTCGGCGCCGATTTCGATCTCTCGGCGTTCGAACACCGCGCCTTCTACAATGCCGCGCAAAGGCGCATCGAGATGCATCTCGTCAGCATGAAGCGGCAAAGGGTGCGGATAAACGGCATCGACATCGGCTTCGGCCGCGGCGAAACCATTCACACCGAGAACAGCTACAAATATACGGTCGAATCGTTCCAGACGCTGGCCCGCAACGCCGGCTGGACGCCGGCCAAGGTTTTCAGCGACGGCCTATTTGCCGTGCACGCGCTCATGAATTTACGATCAGGAATTCAGCAATCAGGTCCCCAATAACTCCTGATCCCCGATCCCTGAAGACTAATCCCTGAACCTTTCTCCGTGTGCCGGCGTTGGTCTTTCATGCATGTATTGCCTGGAGGACCATAATGCCGCGAAAGCGAACCGTCGAACGGGCACGGGAAGATGCCCGCGAAGGCAAATCAGCGTCGACACAAGCGGGCGAATTCGTCCGCGAGGAGATCGACAAGATCCGCGGCGGCGAGCATGGCGCACGCTCGACCAAGCAGGCGATCGCCATCGGGCTGTCCGAGGCGCGACGCGCCGGCGTCAAGCTGCCGCCGCCGAAGAAGGGCAGGGTGACCGACCGCACCCGGCGCAGCGCCGAATATGCCTACGAAGCAGGGCAGGGTAAGCGCAAGACGAAGCGCCGGCCACGCGTGTCGCGCGCGGTGTCGCGGGCGCTCAAGCGCGAGCCGCGCAACACCGCTTCGCGTGCGGCACTGTCCCGCCAGGCACGCAGCGGCGCCCGAGGGCGCACCGCGGCGCAGCGCTCGGCATCGGCGCGGAAAGCCGCCCATACCAAGGGCGCCACGCGCCGCTCCGCTGCCGCCAAGAAGGCGGCGCGCACACGGGCGCGACGGCGATGATAGGAGCCAGGAATCAGGAATTCAGTACGGGCCTTTTCTGATACTCTATTCCTGATTCATGATTCATGATCCCTGATCCCTGATCCCTGAGTCCCTGATCCCTGATGCCTGTCTGCGAAGCCGACCCGTGGCGCCTGCAATATTTCACCTACGTCGAGACCGCGGCCAATATCCCGACCGAGGATTGCGACGCCTGGCGATGGTATCCGGCGCAACGCTGGGTCTATGACAAGCTTGCGGTCGCGCTCAGCCAAAAGCTCGAGGCGGCGCCACATGGCGTCGTGCCGCCGCGCTTTCCGGTGTTTTCCAAGCCGATCGTGAACCTCAAGGGCATGGGCGTGGGCAGCCGCGTGCTGCATTCGGCCGCCGACTATGAGCGGCACTACGCGCCCGGCCATTTCTGGATGCCGCTGCTCGATGGCCGCCACGTGTCGTCCGACGTTGCGGTGGTGGCCGGCGAACCGCGCTGGTGGCGGCACGTCACCGGCAAGCCGGCGGGCGAGGGCACCTTCGATTATTGGATCGTGCATGCCGAGCCGGATGTGGACATCGAGGATCGGTGCGGCGCGTGGATCAAGAGGGAGCTTGCCGGCTACACCGGCATGCTCAACATCGAAACCATCGGCGGCACCATCATCGAGGCGCATTTGCGCTTCGCCGATCAATGGCCGGATCTGTACGGTCCGGGCTGGGTCGAGGCGCTGGTCGGCCTCTACGAACGCGGCGACTGGGATTTTTGCGACGACGAGCCGAGTGAAGGTTACAGCATCGTGCTGTTCGGGCCGAACGGCCGCGCCTACCGGCATCCGCCGCCGGCAC
>JASHPU010000210.1 GCA_030037885.1 Xanthobacteraceae bacterium
TTGGCGGCGGCTTGGCCGGGCCGTGCTGCGGCCGCTCCGGTCCTGCATCGATCGGTTTGGCGCGCTCGGTCTTCTGCTCCGGCCGACCGGCCGGTACCGCGCCGGCGCCTTCCTTGATTTCGCCCAACAGCGCACCGACTGCGACGGTATCGCCGTCTTTCGCTGCGATGTCGCCGAGAATCCCGGCCGCCGGCGCCGGCACTTCGATGGTGACCTTGTCGGTCTCGAGTTCGACCAGCGGCTCGTCCACCGCGACCGCATCGCCCGCTTTCTTGAACCATTTGCCGATGGTGGCTTCGGTCACCGATTCACCGAGGACGGGCACGCGAATCTCAGTCATGATGTCAATTCCTCGTTCGCCGTGCCGCCGAGAACAGAGGCGCCAGCGCAAGATGATTTTACGTCGGCACAGCGCACTCGCTTCTCGCAATAACGATGTGCTGAATCAACTTAACCTCATCATGCGCTAGCGCAGCGCCTCGTCCAAGAACTGCTTGAGCTGCGCCAGGTGCTGCGACATTTGCCCGACGGCGGTCGAAGCCGACGCCGGCCGGCCGGCATAGCGCGCGCGGCGATGTTTGGCTTCGATCTGGTTGAGCACCCATTGCAGGAAGATGTCGACGAACACCCAGGCGCCCATGTTGCGCGGCTCTTCCTGGCACCAGACGATCTCGGCATCGCGGAAGCGCGCCAGCTCCGCCATCAGCGCCTTGGTCGGAAACGGATAGAGCTGCTCGATGCGCAACAGATAAACGTCGTCGATGCCGCGCTTCTCGCGCTCCTCGTAGAGATCGAAGTAGACCTTGCCGGAGCACAGCACGATGCGGCGGATTTTTTCATCAGGAACCAATTTGATTTTTTCGTCCGGCAGGAGCTGCGTATCGTCCCATAGCAGCCGGTGGAACGTGGAGTCCGGCCCCATCTCGTCGAGTCGCGACACCGCGCGGCGATGGCGCAGCAGCGATTTCGGCGTCATCAGGATCAGCGGCTTGCGGAAGTCGCGTTTGAGCTGGCGGCGCAGGATGTGGAAATAATTGGCCGGCGTCGTGCAGTTGGCGACCTGCATGTTGTCCTCGGCGCACATCTGCAAAAAGCGCTCGAGCCGCGCCGAGGAATGTTCCGGTCCCTGCCCCTCGTAGCCGTGCGGCAACAGGCAGACCAGGCCCGACATGCGCAGCCACTTGCGCTCGCCGGACGAGATGAATTGGTCGAATATCACCTGCGCGCCATTGGCGAAATCGCCGAATTGCGCCTCCCACAGCGTCAGCGCGTTCGGCTCGGCGAGCGAATAGCCGTACTCGAAGCCGAGCACCGCCTCCTCCGACAGCATCGAATTGATGACCTCGAACCGGGCCTGGCCCTCGGCGATATGGTTGAAGGGCGTGTAGCGCTGCTCGGTGTCCTGATCGATCAGCACCGAATGACGCTGCGAGAACGTGCCGCGCTCGCTGTCCTGGCCGGACAGCCGCACGCGACGGCCGTCGAGCAGCAGCGAACAGAAGGCGAGCGCCTCGGCGGTCGCCCAGTCGATGCCGGCGCCGGTTTCGATCGCCTGGCGGCGATGGTCGAGAAAGCGGTTGAGTGTGCGGTGCAGATGAAAGCCGGGCGGCACCGCGGTGATCTTTTGTCCGATATCCTTCAGCGTCGCGATCGCGATGCCGGTGTGACCCCGGCGCGGATCGTCGGCGCCGTCGGCGGCCTTGAAGCCGGCCCAGCGGCCGTCGAGCCAGTCGGCCTTGTTGGCGCGGTAACTCTGCGCCGCCTCGAGCTCGACGTCGAGGTGCTTGCGCCAGTCCGCCTTCATCTTGTCGATCTCGGCGGCGCTGGTGACGTCCTCGCCGATCAGCTTGTTGCCGTAGATCTCCAGCGTGGTCGGATGCGCGGCGATCGCCTTGTACATCAGGGGCTGGGTGAACGACGGCTCGTCGCCTTCGTTGTGGCCGTGGCGCCGATAGCAGAACATGTCGATGACGACCGGCTTCTGGAATTTCTGCCGGAACTCGGTCGCGATCTTGGCGGCAAACACCACGGCTTCTGGATCGTCGCCGTTGACGTGAAAGATCGGCGCTTCGATCATCTTGGCGACGTCGGACGGATACGGCGACGAGCGCGAATAGCGCGGATTGGTGGTGAAGCCGATCTGGTTGTTGACGATGAAATGCAGCGAGCCGCCGGTGCGGTGGCCGCGCAGACCCGACAGCCCGAACGATTCGGCGACCACGCCCTGGCCGGCGAACGAGGCGTCGCCGTGGATCAGCAGCGGCAGCACCATGGTGCGGTCTTCGGGCGTGGCGCCGTGCTGATCCTGCTTGGCTCGCACCTTGCCGAGCACGACCGGATCGACGATCTCGAGATGCGACGGATTGGCGGTCAGCGACAGGTGCACCTTGTTGTTGTCGAACTCGCGGTCCGACGAGGCGCCGAGGTGGTACTTGACGTCGCCGGAGCCTTCGATCTCGTTCGGCGTCGCCGAACCGCCCTTGAACTCGTGGAAGATGGCGCGGTGCGGCTTGGCCATGACCTGGGCCAACACGTTGAGCCGGCCGCGGTGCGGCATGCCGACGATGATCTCGCGCACGCCGAGCGCGCCGCCGCGCTTGATGATCTGCTCCAGCGCCGGAATCATCGCCTCGGCGCCGTCGAGGCCGAAGCGCTTGGTGCCGGTGAATTTCAGGTCGCAGAATTTCTCAAAGCCTTCGGCCTCGACCAGCTTGTTGAGGATGGCGCGCTTGCCCTCGCGGGTGAAAGTGATCTCCTTGTCGGGTCCTTCGATGCGCTCCTGGATCCAGCTCTTCTGCGCGCCGTTGGACAGGTGCAGGAATTCGACGCCGAGCGTCTGGCAATAGGTGCGCCGCAGGATGGCGACGATCTGGCGGATGGTGCCGAATTGGAGCCCCAAGACGCCATCGACAAAAATGCGGCGGTCGAGGTCGGCTTCGCCGAAGCCGTAGGTACGCGGATCGAGCTCTTCCTCGTCTTTCGGCGGCTCGAGCCCGAGCGGATCCAGATTGGCGTGAAAATGGCCGCGCGCCCGGTAGGCACGGATCAGCATCAGCGCCCGCACCGAATCGCGGGTCGCGCGTTCGACGTCGGCCGCGGCGAGATCGATGCCGCGCGCCTGCGCCTGCCCCTTGACTTTGGCGGCGATACCGGTGCCGGCCTCGGCCAATGACCCAGCGTCCAATGCGGCGATCAGGTCGCTGCGCTCAAGCGCCGGCCAGTCGGTCCGCTGCCACGACGGCCCGCTGGCGTTTTTGGCGACGTCGCCGGCATCGTCCTTCAGGCCGGCGAAAAACGCTTGCCATTGCGCATCGACGGCCTTGGGGTCGGCCTCGTAGCGCGCATAAAGGTCGTCGATATACGAGGCGTTGCCGCCGTAGAGAAACGCGCTGACTGCGAAAGCGGCGTTCGCATCCTGTCGAGACATTGGCCAGTCCTGGGCGATTCTTCGGTTTCCGGGGTGAGACGAAGCACCGGCGAAGAGACAGGAGAAACCTGAAGAACGTGTGTCGAAAAGCCGAATCGGGCGGTGAGTCCCTGCCTTGTACCCTATTTAGGTGTCCAGCGTGGTCGGCAAAAGACGCAAGGAATGAATTAAGCTTTCAACAGTTCGGCAAGCGTCTTGCCGAGCCGCGCCGGTGACGGCGAGACCTTGATGCCGGCCGCTTCCATGGCGGCGATCTTGGACCCGGCGTCGCCCTTGCCGCCGGCGATGATGGCGCCGGCATGGCCCATGCGGCGGCCCGGCGGCGCGGTGCGGCCGGCAATGAAGCCGACCATCGGCTTCTTGCGGCCGCGCTTGGCTTCGTCCTTGAGGAACTGCGCCGCATCTTCCTCGGACGCGCCGCCGATCTCGCCGATCATGATGAGCGCCTCGGTCGCCTTGTCGGCCAGGAACATTTCCAGCACCTCGATGAAGTCGGTGCCCTTCACCGGATCGCCGCCGATGCCGACGGCGGTGGTCTGGCCGAGGCCCTCCCGCGTGGTCTGGAACACCGCCTCGTAGGTCAGGGTGCCCGAGCGCGACACGATGCCGACCTTGCCGGGCTTGAAAATGTTGCCCGGCATGATGCCGATCTTGCATTCGCCGGCCGTCATCACGCCCGGGCAGTTCGGCCCGATGAGCCGCGACTTCGTACCGGACAGCGCGCGCTTGACCTTGACCATGTCGGCGACCGGAATGCCTTCGGTGATGGCGATGATGAGCGGGATTTCGGCGGCGATGGATTCGCAGATGGCGTCGGCGGCGCCGGCCGGCGGCACGTAGATCACGCTGGCGTCGCAGCCGGTCTTTTCCTGCGCCTGCGCAACCGTGTCGAAAACCGGCAGGCCGAGATGGGTCGAGCCGCCTTTGCCGGGCGAGGTGCCGCCGACCATCTTGGTGCCGTAGGCGATCGCCTGCTCGGAATGGAACGTGCCGTTCTTGCCGGTAAAGCCCTGGCAGATGACTTTGGTGTTCTTGCCGATGAGGATGGACATCAGTTGCCGCGCCTATTCTTTACCTCCCCCTGAAAGGGGGAGGTCGGCGCGCCAGCGCCGGGTGGGGGTCCGTCCGAGGTGCTTCAACTCTTTCGCCGCGGCCTGAATGCTTTCCAAGACGCCGTACAGATTTTTTGTGACGTCACTGTTCCAGAAGCGAAGCTCGGTTACGCCGCAACCGCGCAGCCAGGCGGTTCGCCTTTGGTCGTGAGCTTCCTGGCGGCGGTAGCTGTGTTGTCCGCCGTCCAATTCAATCGCCAGGCGCAACTGGGGACAATAGAAGTCGAGAATATAGGGACCAGCCGGATGCTGGCGGCGAAAGCTCAAGCCATCGAGACGACCGTCACGCAGCCATCGCCAAAGCCGCTTTTCCACCTCCGTTGACCCCTGGCGAAGCCTGCGCGCGCGAGCCGTCTTTGCTGGTGTCCGATTGAATTGGGGTTGTGCACGGACCCCCACCCGGCGAGCTTCGCTCGCCGCCCTCCCCCTTTCAGGGGGAGGTAAAGACGAATGGTTTGGGGCGCCGGCGCGCATCACGTCGCCCCACGCACCGCGCGCACGATCTTCTGGGCGGCGTCGTCGAGGTCGTCGGCCGAGGTGACGTTGAGGTTCGACTTTGAGATGATGTCCTTGCCGAGGTCGACATTGGTGCCTTCGAGCCGCACCACCAGCGGCACGCGCAGGCCGACCTCCTTGACGGCGGCGACCACGCCTTCGGCGATGATGTCGCAGCGCATGATGCCGCCGAAAATGTTGACCAGAATGCCTTTGACGTTCGGGTCGGAGGTGATGATCTTGAACGCCGCCGCCACTTTCTCCTTGGTGGCGCCGCCGCCGACGTCCAGAAAATTCGCCGGCGTCTCGCCGTAGAGCTTGATGATGTCCATGGTCGCCATGGCGAGGCCGGCGCCGTTGACCATGCAGCCGATGGTGCCGTCGAGCGCCACGTAATTGAGATCGTATTTGGAAGCCTCGATCTCCTTCTCGTCCTCTTCGTCGAGATCGCGCAGCGCCACCACCTCGGGATGGCGGTACAGCGCGTTGTCGTCGAAGCCGACCTTGGCGTCGAGGCAGATCAACTGGCCGGACTTGGTGACGACCAGCGGATTGATCTCAAGCAGGCTCATGTCCTTGGCGACGAAGGCCTGATAGAGCTTGGGCAGCGCGTCGCCGGCTTGCTTGGCGACGTCGCGGTTAAATCCCAGCGCGCGGGCGACGCGGCGGGCATGATGCGGCATGAAGCCGGTCGCCGGATCGACCGAAAAGCTCAAGATCTTGTCCGGCTGCGTGCGCGCCACGTCCTCGATTTCTATGCCGCCTTCGGTCGACGCCACGAAGGCGACGCGCGAGGCGGCGCGGTCGACCAGCGCCGACAAGTAATATTCGCGCTCGATCGCGGAGCCTTCCTCGATGTAGAGCCGGCGCACTTCCTTGCCGTGCGGCCCGGTCTGATGCGTGACCAGGATCGAGCCGAGCAGCCGGGCGGCCTCGCGTTTGACCTCGTCGACCGACTTCACCACCTTGACGCCGCCGGCCTTGCCGCGGCCGCCGGCGTGAATCTGCGCCTTCACCACCCAGACCGGGCCGCCCAAGTCGTTCGCGGCTTTCTCGGCTTCCGCGACGCTGAAGGCGGCAATGCCGCGCGGCACCGGCACGCCGAATTCGCGTAAGACCGCTTTGGCCTGATATTCGTGGATGTTCATGGGCGCCCCCGCATGTCATTCCGGCCGAGTGAGCGAAGCGAACGAGAGCCGGAATCCATAACCCCTGTCCTTGAAGTTCAACTGCGGTATCTGGAATACTGCCGTGATTATGGATTCTGGGTTCGACGCTGCGCGGCGCCCCGGAATGACGTTTTGTTCAATTCCCCAGTTCGGGAGCGATCTTCTTGCACGCCTCGACCAGCGCCTGCACGGCGTTTGCGGATTTTTCGAACATGCCGCGCTCGGCGCCGTTGAGCTCGATCTCGACGATGCGTTCGACGCCCTTGCTGCCGATGACGACCGGCACGCCGACGTAAAGGTCCTTGATGCCGTATTCGCCGTTGAGCCAGGCGGCGGCCGGCAGCACGCGCTTCTTGTCGCGTAAATAGCTTTCCGCCATGGCGACCGCGGACGCCGCCGGCGCATAGAAGGCGGAGCCGGTCTTGAGCAGGCCGACGATCTCGCCGCCGCCGTTGCGGGTGCGCTCGACGATCTCGTCGATGCGTGCGGCCGTGGTCCAGCCCATCTTGACGAGATCAGGCAGCGGAATGCCGGCTACCGCCGAATAGCGCACCAGCGGCACCATGCTGTCGCCGTGGCCGCCGAGCACGAACGCGGTGACGTCCTCCACCGAGACGGCAAACTCGTCGGCCAGGAAATAGCGGAAGCGCGCCGAGTCGAGCACGCCAGCCATGCCGACCACCATCGGCTTGGGCAGGCCGCAGCACTTCTGCAGCGCCCACACCATGACGTCGAGCGGATTGGTGATGCAGATGACGAACGCGTTCGGCGCGTATTTTTTGATGCCGGCGCCGACCTGCTCCATGACCTTCAGATTGATGCCGAGCAGATCGTCGCGGCTCATGCCGGGCTTGCGCGGCACGCCGGCGGTGACGATGCACACCGCCGCGCCCTCGATGCCTTCGTAGGAATTGACGCCGGCCAGGCGGGCATCAAAGCCTTCGACCGGAGAAGCTTGCACGAGGTCGAGCGCCTTGCCCTGCGGCACGCCTTCCATGATGTCGAACAGCACGACATCGCCGAGCTCTTTGAGCCCGATCAACAGCGCCAGCGTTCCGCCGATCTGACCGGCGCCGATCAGTGCAATCTTGTTTCGCGCCATCCGATAAACGTCCCCGATAAAGAGCCCGCCGCGTGGCGGTGCTTAACCCTTTCGGCAGGCCCGTTCAAGCGTGGACGGCAGGCTGCGAAGCCAAAACTACGGGGCGCTTCCGCCGTCATTCCGGGCTCCTCGCTTCGCTCGGTCCCGGAATGACGCCAAACTCACGTCTCGACGATGCCGGCGCTCGAACCGGACGCCTGCGAATGCGCGGCGCCGTGGGGGCGCGCCAGATAGGCTTGCGACCGCATTTCGATGAGCCGCGACGCGGTGCGCTTGAACTCCTGCACCTCAAAACCCTGCTCGGCATGATAGAGCCCGTCAGGTTCGGCGGCGGCCGAGGCGATCAGCTTCACGTTCATGTCGTAGAGCGTGTCGATCAGGATGATGAAGCGCTTCGCCGCGTTTCGTGTGTCGAAGGTCAGCTGCGGGATGTGGTCCAGAATGATGGTGTGATATTCGCGGGCGATGCGCAGGTAATCGGCAGCCGCGAGCGGCTCCTCGCAAAGATCGTGGAAGCTGAAGCGTGCCACGCCGCTCGCCGCGCGCGGCACTCGCAACCTTCGTCCTTTCAGCGCGAGCTCGACCGGCGCGCCGGGCCGGCCGCGCGCGAGCCGTTGCCATGCCGCATCGAGCGCGGCGTCCGCCGCCGCATCGGCCGGCACGTACCACACCGGCATGCCGGCGAATTTCTCCAGCCGGAAATCAATGCGCGCCTCGAGCCGCACCACGTCGAGGCGCTGCTCGATCATGTGGATGAACGGCACGAACAGCGCGCGGTTCAGGCCGTCCTTGTACAGGTCCTGCGGCGCCACGTTCGAGGTCGCCACCACGACGACGCCAAGCTCGAACAATTGCCCGAACAAACGGCCAAGAATCATGGCGTCGGCGATGTCGGTGACGTGAAACTCGTCGAAGCAGAGCAACCAGGCCTCCTCGGCGAGCTGCGCGGCGGCAAGCCGGATCGGATCTTCGTCCCGATGCCCGCTGTTCTGCCGGAAAGCATGAATTCGCTCATGCACGTCGAGCATGAACTCGTGGAAATGGGCGCGGCGCTTGCGCACCACCGGGCTCGCCTCGAAAAACAGATCCATCAGCATGGTCTTGCCGCGGCCGACGTCGCCGTAGATGTAGAGCCCTTTGATCGGCTCTTGCCTGTTCTCGCGGCTGCCGAACAGCCAGCCGAGCGACGATGACTTGCGCGCCAGGCGATACTGCATGATGCGCGCTTCGAGCTGCTCCAGCATGTCGACGAGGGCGCGCTGCGCGGCGTCGCTTTCGATCCGGCCCGCGGCGACTGCGGCGACGAATTGCGCGGCGATGGAGGTCGCGTTTTGCGGATTGGCCGGACGCGGCGGCAAACCGCTGAGGCTTGGCCTTTTGTCACTGTTCATGTCGAAGGATTTACGGTCATCAAATCGTCGCAGCGATTAACAAGCCATGCATATACGGAATGTGCGCATGTTGCTCAATGCTTTGGATTTGCCAAATTTCCCCACGAGACGACATGATGATTTGATTCGGCGTGCGCGCGAAATCGCTTTTCGCGCGGCGTGCGCTGACGGAGGAAATGGCGAGGAGGGTCCTGGGCAAAGCAACTACAGGAGGCTTTTGACTCATGCAGGAAATTCTTCCCGAAGGCGCTGTCATCCGGAAATTATGGGTCGGCGAGGCCGCAATTTACCGCGCGCACGGTCTGCGGCTTGATCCGCACAGCCGGCGTAACCGGTTCGGCGGCGGCGTTGCCGACGCATACGTCGAAATGTATCTGAATGTCTCGCTCGCCGGCGACGCGGTCGTGCATGGCTGCTTCATCGACGGCGCGCTGCGCGGCGCCGCCGAACTGCGGCCGCTCGGATCGCATCGGCCCGACGAAGCCGAGGCGGCGCTCAGCGTGGAAAAGCCGTGGCAGAGTTACGGCGTCGGGTCGGCACTATTGTCGCGCACCTTGCTGGCCGCGCGCAACCGCGGCATTCGCCGCCTGCACATGGCCTGCCTCGCCGACAATCACCGCATGCTGCAGCTGGCGCGCAAATTCGACGCCGCGCTGTCGGTCGAGTTCGGCAGCGTCATCGGCGAGGTGGCGATGTCGCGACCGACGCCGTTGTCGCTGATGCGCGAATTATTGACCGACGGTCACGGCCTCGCCACCGCGATGCTCGATCTGCAATCGCGCATGCTGCGGGGTTAGACTGAAATCTGGCTAACGAGTTCCGCTCATTCCCGCGAAAGCGGGAATCCGCGTTTGCAAAAACGGGATCCCCGCTTTCGCGGGGACCAGCGCGGGCCGATAAGATCATCTCAAGCCCGCTTCAACGCGCACTCCTCCAGCGGGTAATCGGCTTCGACCACGTAGGGGCCGCCGCCGATCGAGGCGCGCGATGAGAACAGCACGAAGCGCGAGACCTGAAAGCTTAGGGAGCGGTTATGGCCGCGCGCCGCCAGATAATCGGCGACCTGGCGGCTCGACGAATCGCGCAGGCGGGCGAGCGTGACGTGCGGCGTGTATTTGCGGCCCTCCGGTTCGAGCCCGAGCCGCTGCAACAGCCGCTCCTGCTCGGCCTGCAGCTCCATCAGCGGCGTCACGGGCGCGGCGGCGGCCACCACGGCGCGCGGCTTGCGGCCGCCGAACGACGACAGGCCGTCGAAATGCAGCTCGAACGTCTCGCGCCGCACGCGGCCCAACAGGCCGGCAATATCGCGCGCCAATGCGTCGTCGATGTCGCCGATGAAGCGCAGCGTCAGGTGATAATTTTCCGGATCGATCCAGCGCGCTCCCGGCAGGCCACCGCGCATCATGGCCAGCGATTGGGCGACGGTCGATGGAATTTCGAGGCCGGTGAATAGTCGGGGCATGACACTCCTGGCCAAGGGAGGCGGGCGACTTCGATTGCGCGAATCGCGAGCCGGGGCAGCATGGGGGCATCGCGGTTGGTGTGCAACCCTCACGAGGCACGCTGCGCTCTGGCGCGCGCGATGAGCTCCTTCACCTTCGGCAAAATGCGCCCGACGATCGCGTCGACGCCGGCGGCGTTGGGGTGCATGCCGTCGGCCTGCGTCAATTTCAGGTCGGCGGCGACACCGTCGAGAAAAAATGGATAAAGCGGCACGCCGTATTTGGCGGCAAGCTCCAGATAGATGCGCGCAAACTCGCGGCCGTAGGCGTCGCCGAGGTTGGGCGCGGCGCGCATGCCGCACAACAGGACCGCGATGTGGCGCGCGGTCAGCCGGCGCAGGATCGCATCGAGCGCGGCGCGGGTCGCTTGCGGCTTCAGTCCGCGCAGCATGTCATTGGCGCCAAGCTCGACGATCACCGCGTCGGTGCCGGCCGGCACCGACCAGTCGAGCCGCGCAAGCCCGTCGGCGGCGGTGTCGCCCGACACGCCGGCATTGGCGACTGCGGCGGCGATGCCATCGGCGGAGAGCGCGGCTTGCAGCCGCGGCACGAAGCCGTCGTTTTCGGGCAGACCGAAGCCGGCGGTGAGCGAATCGCCGAGCGCGACGATCTTGATGGGCGTTGCGGCGGCTGGCACAGGCGGTGCGGCTGCCGCGATCGTGAGCGTCAGGCTAAAGGCCGCCAAAAAGCCGCCAATTTGGACGATCGCGCGCCGTGCCCCATATGAGGAGCGCGCAGCGGGGCCGGTCGAACGCATGAACGACATTTCGGGTTCTTTCTCCGCCGCCGCGGTCGAGCTGAGCGGCGTCGACCTGTCGCTCGGCCGCGGCGCGGCGCGGGTTCATATCCTGCGCGACGTGAGCCTGCATATAGGGCGTGGCGAAGCGGTGGCGCTGCTCGGCCCCTCCGGCTCGGGCAAATCGACGCTGCTGATGGTGATGACCGGTCTGGAGCAGCCCGACAGCGGCGCGGTTGTGGTTGCCGGGCAGGATTTGCGGCGGCTCGACGAGGATGCGCTCGCCCGCTTCCGCGGCCGGCACGTCGGCATCGTCTTCCAGGCGTTCCATCTGATCCCGACCATGACGGCGCTGGAGAACGTCGCCACGCCGCTCGACCTTGCCGGCGTCCGCGCGCGCGACGCGCTCAAACGCGCCGAGCGCGAGCTCGCCGCCGTTGGTCTCGCCCGGCGCATCCATCATTATCCCGCCGAATTGTCCGGCGGCGAGCAGCAGCGCGTGGCGCTCGCCCGGGCGCTGGCGCCCGATCCTATTATCATTGTGGCCGACGAGCCGACCGGCAATCTCGACGAGACCACCGGGCGCGACATCATTGAATTGTTGTTTCGCGGCCAGCGCGAGCGCGGCACCACGCTCGTGCTGGTCACACACGACAGCGAACTCGCGGCGCGCTGCGATCGCGTGCTGCACATGCATTCGGGGCGCATCGAGGAACCGCTCGTGCCGATCGTGCCCGCACCAGGGCGCTCGTGACCCCGCGCCTGGCCTCAATCTTGGCATTGCTCTTGGCCTCACTCTTGGCCTCACTCTTGGCCTTGCGCCTTGCCTGGCGCGAACTGCGCGGCGGCTTGCGCGGCTTTGGCGTCTTCATCGCCTGCATTGCGCTGGGCGTAATGGCTATTGCGGGTGTCGGCTCGGTGGCGGCGAGCCTTGCGGACGGCATCGCGGGCGCCGGCCAGACGCTACTGGGCGGCGACCTGTCGTTCGCGCTGGTACAGCGCCAGGCGAGTGCCGCGGAGCGCGCTTTCCTCGACGGCCACGGCATGGTCTCGGCCGCCGCCACGCTGCGGGCGATGGCGCGAACGAGCGGCGCGGACATGACGCTGGTCGAGCTCAAGGCCGTCGATCATGCTTATCCGTTGTTCGGTGCACTCACGACCGATCCCGCCGTGCCGCTTGCCGTACTTTTGGCGGAGCAGGACGGCGCGTTCGGCGCCGCCGTCGATCCCGCGCTGCTGGCGCGGCTCGACCTGAAAATCGGCGATCGGATCAGCATCGGCCATGCCGCGATCGCGCTACGCGCCGTGCTGACCAACGAGCCGGATCGAATCGCCGGCGGCATAGGCTTTGGGCCGCGCGTGCTGATCAGCGATACGGCGCTGCGCGCGACCGGTCTGGTCCAGCCCGGCAGTCTGGTGCGCTGGCGCTACCGGCTGCGCCTGCCGGCGGCGGCCTCCAATGACGCCGCAGTGGCGGCGGTCAAGCGCGATGCCGCGGCAAATCTGCCCGATGCCGGCTGGGAAATTCGCACGCGCGACAAGGCATCGCCGCAGCTCGAACGCGGCGTCGAGCGCTTCACGCAATTTCTCGCCCTCGTCGCCGTGGCGACGCTGCTGGTCGGCGGCGTCGGCGTCGCCAACGCGGTGGCGGCCCATTTGGCGCGCGAGCGCGATTCGATCGGAACGCTGAAGGCGCTCGGCGCCAGCGGCGGCATGGTGTTTGCTGTCTATTGCGCCGAGATCGTGTTGGTGGCGCTGTTCGCCGCCGCGATCGGCGCCGTGCTCGGCGCCGCCCTGCCATTCGTCATCGCGTCTTGGTTCGGCGCCGTCATTCCGCTGCCGGTGACGCCATCGCTGCATCCCGCTGTGTTGGCGCTGTCGATCGGGTACGGCCTCATCACCGCGCTGGCGTTTGCGCTATGGCCGCTCGGCCGCGCTCACGATAGTCCGGTCGCCACGCTGTTTCGCGATCAGGTTACCGGCGAGCGGCGCTGGCCGCGGCCGCGTTATGTCATCGCGACGGCAGCCGCGATCGGCGGCTTCGCCGCACTTGCGATCGCCACCAGCACCGAACCGCGCATCGCGGCCATTTTCGTTGCTGCGGCCGCCGGTACTTTTCTCGTGCTGCGCGTCGTCGCCCTCGCGGTCATGGCCATCGCGCGGCGGCTGAAGCGGCCGCGCTCGACGGCGCTGCGGCTCGCGCTTGCCAACGTGCACCGGCCGGGCGCACTGACGCCCACCATCATGCTCTCGCTCGGCCTCGGCCTGGCGCTGCTCACGGCCGTGATCGAGATCGACGGCAATTTGCATCGCGAATTCACCGCGGCGCTGCCCGAGAAGGCGCCGTCGTTCTTTTTCATCGACATTGCGACGGCCGACGCGGGGCGCTTCGACGGCTTCGTCCGCGCCCAGGCGCCGGGCGCGAGCATCGAGCGGGTGCCGATGCTGCGCGGCCGTATCGTCGCGGCGAACGGCGTCGCGGCGGCCGATCTCAAGCCGGCGGCCGGATCGCGCTGGGTGCTGCGTGGCGACCGCGGCATCACCTACGCGGCGGCGGTGCCGCCCGGCTCGCGGGTGGTCGAGGGCCGCTGGTGGAGCGCGGATTATTCCGGCGAGCCGCTGGTGTCGGTCGAGAGCAAGTCGGCGCACGATATCGGTCTGCAAGTCGGCGGCACGCTGACCGTCAACGTGCTCGGCCGCAACGTGACCGCGCGCATCGCCAACCTGCGCACGGTCGATTGGGAAAATCTCGGCATCAATTTCGTGCTGGTGTTTTCGCCGGGTTCGTTCGCCGGCGCTCCGGTCAACGACATCGCCACGCTGACTTTTGCGGATGGCGGCACCACCGCCGAGGAGACGGCGCTCATCAAGGCGCTGGCCGATGCGTTTCCGACCGTCACTGCCGTGCGCGTGAAGGACGCGCTCAATACGCTCGATGCGATGGTGAGCAAGCTCATTCTCGCGCTGCGCGCCGCGAGCGGCGTCACGCTGATCGCCGCCGCGCTTGTGCTCGGCGGCGGGCTCGCCGCGAGCCAGCGCTTTCGCATCTACGATGCGGTGGTGCTGAAAACTTTCGGTGCAACGCGGGCGCGGTTGCTCGCTGCCTACACGCTGGAATATGCGTTGATCGGAGCGGCGACGGCGCTGGTCGGCGTTGCGCTCGGCGCGCTCGCCGCCGGCCTGGTCGTGACCCGGATCATGGAATTTCCGTTCGTCTTCGTGCCCGGCGCGGCTGCGGCCGCGGCGCTGTTTGCGCTTTTCGTCACACTCGCCCTCGGGCTCCTTGGCACATTGGCGGCGCTCGGCCGCAAACCCGCCCAGGTGTTAAGGAATTTGTAACGGGGGCGGCGCGGCAGGGCGCATGAACGGTTTGTAACGGTTGGTATTTCGGTTGTCCGCCCATCTGGCGGAAGCGATGCTTTCGCACTACATTCCCGGCGCGTTCCAGGCGCGCATGCTTGCAGCCGGACGCCAAAGCCCGGCGGCGCCGGGCCAACCCAGAGGTATTCCCATGTCCGATTTCGATCGGAATTACGCGGCTACAAGGCCCGGCTATCGCGCCGACCAGGTGGCGATCGACGCGGGTCTGCGCGCCTACATGATCCGCGTCTACAACTACATGGCTAGCGGCGTCGCGCTGACCGGCGCCGTCGCCTGGCTGACCTATTCGGCGGCCGTGCAAGAGGTCGGCGGCCGGCTGGTGCTGACGCCGTTCGGTCAGGCGATCTACGGCGGACCGGCCGCGCTCATCCTGCTGTTCGGCACGCTCGGGCTGGTGTTCTTCCTGAGCTTCCGGATCGGCCGGCTGCAGCCGAGCACGGCGCTTGCCTTGTTCCTCGCGTATGCGGGCCTGCTCGGCCTGATGCTGTCATCGATTTTCCTGAGCTATACGGGCGCCTCGATCACCCGCACCTTCTTCATCTCGGCGGCTTCGTTCGGCGCGCTCAGCCTCTATGGCTACTCGACCCAACGCGATCTCTCGCCGATCGGCTCGTTCCTGGTCATGGGTCTGTTCGGGCTCATTCTCGCCATGCTCGTCAACCTTTTCCTCAAGAGTTCGGGTCTCGAATTCGCCATCTCGGTGATCGGCGTCCTGATCTTTGCCGGGCTCACGGCGTGGGACACCCAGCGCATCAAGGAAATGTACAGCGCGGCGGATGACGGCACCGTCATCGGCCGCAAGGCGGTGATGGGGGCGCTCGCGCTCTACCTCGACTTCATCAACCTGTTCCTGTTCCTGCTGCGCTTCATGGGCGACCGGCGCTGAGCACTGGAAACGCAACGGCTTTCGGCGCCCCGGGAATCGCTTCCCGGGGCGTTTTTATTGTGCGCAAGCGCTCCTGCCGCAGCGATGACCCCACTGAGCATCCGTCCCGCCGCGGCCGCCGACGTTGCGGCGATCACGCGCATTTATGCCCATGCCGTCTTACACGGCACCGCGTCCTTCGAGACTGAACCGCCGGACGAAACTGAAATGGCGCGCCGGCTCGATGCACTCCTGGCGAAGCGCTATCCGTATATCGTCGCCCAGATGGGCGCCGTAGTGGTCGGCTACGCCTACGCGGGTCCGTATCGAGACCGCCGCGCCTATGACTGGTGCGTCGAGGATTCGATCTATGTGGCGCCCGAACTCCACCGCAGAGGCATTGGACGGCAGCTGCTCACGCACCTGATTGCTGCTGCGGAGCTCGTCGGCTTTCGACAAATGCTCGGCGTGATCGGCGATTCGGCGAATACCGGGTCGATCGGCGTGCACGCCGCGCTCGGCTTCCGCCACATCGGAACGTTTCAATCCATCGGCTTCAAGTACGGGCGCTGGCTCGACACCGTGCTGATGCAGCGCGCGCTGGGCAGCGGCGCCGGAACGCCGCCCTAGCTAAAACCGCAGCCGGGCTCATCGCGATGCAGCGAAGGCAAGGGGTCGACTCAAGGCCTTCCTGCAGCGCGAAGCTATGCCCAGCAGGATTGAACAGAAACAGAACAAATCTCGCTTAGCCAAGTGACGGGCTTATTTTATAAACCCCTGTGGAGACCGTGAAACTCTCGGCAAGGAACAGACCCAGTCTGTGCTATCGGGGCTAAATGGCGGCAAAGGACGATAAGACAATGACGCCAGAGCGGAAGGAGCCGGTAACCGCGTCCGCCTTCGAGGAGCATATCGGCACGATTGTGCTCGGCCACTCCGCACAGGTCATGTCGCAATATCCCAGCGAATGCGTGGATCTGATTGTTACTTCGCCGCCGTATTGGACGGCCGTAGAATACGAGGGACAGCAGAACCAATGGCCATCCTATGAGCACTATTTGATTGATTTGATGACGGTTTGGCGAGAATGTGCCCGCGTTTTGCGACCGAATGGCAAGCTTTGCATCAATTCTCCAATAATGCCTATTCCCAAGGAAATCATCCAACAGCACACAAGACACGTCAAGAATATTGCGTTTGACCTCGAGCATCTCGTCTTAAGCGACACATTGCTTCAGAGATACAGTCTTTTTATTTGGCAGAAGCAAACTTCGAAACTGATGTTCGGGAGTTATCCCTTCCCAGGCAACATCCTCGAAAATAATACCATTGAGTTTATCAATGTGTACGTCAAGCCCGGGAAGCCCCCGAAATTCAGCTCGGCCGTTAAGGAAGCAAACAAATTGGCCCAAGAAGAGTGGGTCGACCTCACTCAGCAAGTTTGGTTCATGTATCCGGAGGATGTAAAGCGGGAGGGAGATCATCCCGCTCCATTTCCAGAGAAGTTGCCCGGACGCCTCATGCGCATGTATACGTATGGCGCAGCCGAGGGTTTTCCTGGTGAGATAGTTTTGGATCCCTTCTGCGGAACAGGGACGGCCTGCGCTGTCGCCAAGCGTATGGGGCGAAGATATATTGGTATCGATATTTCGCCAGCATACGTAGGACTCGCACAGGAGCGCGTTGCGGCAGCGCGCCCGAATGATCCTCTTACGTTGTTGGTCGGCAGGCCAAAGTATCCAGGGAAAGATGAGCTGAAGCTGTGGGAATCGTCTCTTGCCAAAGGCAACGCGGGCCCTTCAGCGATGGCAAAGCACAAACGCGAGACTTATGGGCGCGCGGCTCCAAGGAGGGAACAGTTGGGCTTTGCATTTCGGGAGGGTAATGTCGAGTGGTTCGAGAGTGATTAGATGGCTGCAGCGGCCCGGGGCCTTCCGAGGCTCTGGAAGGCTTGCATTTCAGACTATGTCTCCCACGACGCGTACTGGTATTTTCCAAAGCCGCGGGCGGTAAACAACGTAGAATTAATTCGAGAGATACTCCGCGTCCTTGCCAGCTTCGAGGGTCAACCCTGGGGAACGGTAAAAGCGAAATTCCTGAGAGCATTGACTGCGGCCGACTTGTTCCGAAGGACCGCTTCCACGAAGAGGTCGTGTTCATCGACTATGAGAGCGCGAAAGATTGGATGGCCGCGTATGGCGATCTTGAGAGCAACAGCACAAGGTCGGAGGCGGTGGAGTACTATGCTGATCGATCCAACGTCGAGAAGGCGGTCGAAGCATTTATGATGCTGCCCACCGAGGCGAGAGAAGGCTTCACCGAAGAGCAGTATCGCAGCATCCAAATTCAGGAGAAGAATCTGGAAGATATGCTTAAGGGCGATATCAAGTTGCTGGGCCGATACGGTGGCGGCTGTACCGGAAGGTCTCGTGACGCTTAAGGCTTTTGACTTTCGGCTTGCCATCCAAAATCGCGGCCTGACAAGGAACAGCTAGGGAGCCGAGCCGCGATAGTACCGCAGAGGGGTTGTCGAAGAACGCGCACCGCGGTCGCCGTTACCTGGCACCAGGCGCAGCGAGCGATCGAGCGCGCCGAGCACGCCGTCCAATTCCTCGCCGCGGCGCACGATGTGACCGGTCGCCGAGATCACGCTGTAGGCGCCCTGGCGGCGCTCCAGATGCGGGTTCTTCTCGATGCGATAAAGCGGCACTTCGCAGGAATGCCGGAAAACCGAAAACACCGCGCGGTCCCTGAAGAAATCGATGGCGTAATCGCGCCACTCCCCGGCGGCGACCTTGCGGCCATAAAGCCTCAGAATACGGTCGAGCTCGCGCCGGCTGAAGGTGACCTTGCTGGCAGGAACACAGGCGCGAAATTCCGCTCCGCGCCGGGGTGCCCCAATGCGCTCCACGCGATGGGGACCCCGCAAGTGGCTTGGTTCGATTTCGCCGAGATCCATCCGGCGCCTCCTTGGTCTTGCGGCTGTCGTCAGGATGTCATGATCGCGCCGCCGGGCAGCGCCCGCAAGGGTCTCGTGCGCGGCAAAAGGCCGGATGCGCAGGAGGCGAGGCGGCGCTGGCCCGAAAGGATGAGCCGCCCCGACACTGCGGCATTTTTGACCGGCCGGAATCACGGCTTCGTTAATCGAATCATAATGCAGCCCCATTTCGGCCAAGCACGCGCCAAGCTGCCTTGCGACACCGCGACCGTTGCCTCACGGCCCGGTCCGGCTCGTATTCCGGATTCCTCAGCCCCCCAGCCCCCCGGGGTGCGGACGGACCGGGCTAGAGTATGTGTACGGTTCAATCTCCCCAATCTCTCTTGGCCGGCGCTGTGCCGGCCTTTTTTTCGAATGACGGGCGGCGCGCGGTCTCTGCTATGCGAACCGCGGCAGCGGGATCAATCGTGCTTCTGGGATAAAAGCGGCGAACAGCGCGGACGAAGCTACGCTCAGCGGACGTTGCTGGTCCGTTGCAAGGTGCGTTGCAAGTCGCCGGTGATGTGGCTTGCGATTGGAAGCAGCGCCGCGCCCAGCACCGGCCCCGGCTTGTCGCGGGTGCCTTTCTGGACGATGACGGCGGCGGCATCGATGTGGCCGTCCTCGATCTGCGACAGCGGCACGCTCCACGTCGAGTCGCTGCCGTTGTAGCCGCCGAGCTTGCGCCAGGCGCGCACCACGTTGTGGTAGGTGACGGTTCGCCCGCCATTCTCGCCGCGGCCGATGGCGACCGCGATGGCGCTGACCAGCGGGCATAGCCACACCTCAGCATCCGTTGACTTGTCAGCGTCCGCCGACTTGGCTTGTACGGCCGGATCGGCCTTGAGCCTGACGGTGAGATTGCCGCTGGCGGTCGACAGCGACACCGGAACCGCCATGATCTCCGCGTTGCGATCGGTCTCGGCGATGGCCCGTTCGATCGCTGCGCGATCGCTGCCGAGCACATGGGTCGTGCCGTTGACGACCATCTGCGGCGTGTAGACCTGCCGGTCGCCGCGCTGCCGCGCATAGGCGCGCTGCCGCATCGAATGTCCCGGCAGCGCCAGCGTATCCTTCCAGCCGAGATAATCCCACATATCGATGGGCAGGCTCAGGGCAACGACCGAAGAATCAGCGGCGAAGTCGCCGAGCAGCTTGTCGGCCGGCGGGCATGACGAGCAGCCCTGGCTGGTAAAAAGTTCAAGCAGCGCGCGCGGCGCGGCCGCCGCGGCGCCGTAGCTCGCAAACAACAGAAAGCCAATGACGAAGGATGCCGAGGCGAGGCGGCGACGCTGCATTCCGGACTCCACCCCCACTAGCCCACTCGACAAACCGGCCGTTTCCGTGACAATCGCGTGACGGCGGCACCGATAACGCGGAAGCCGCCCGCCCGCCACTCAATTCGCAGTGATGCCATGACTGGCACGCAGAGCTGCACGCAGAGCTTGCGCGCAGAGCTTGCCGGGCGGCAAGCGCCTCAGGCGGCGAGGTGGCGCAGCACGTACTGCAGGATGCCGCCGTTCTTGTAATAGTCCAGCTCGTCAACCGTATCGATGCGGCAGATCAGCGGCACGCGCTTGAGGCCGCCGTCGGCGGCGACGATTTCCGCAAACAGCCGCTGGTGCGGCTTGAGGTCGCCGTGCAGGCCGCGAATCGTGACCTGCTCGTCGCCCTTGAGCCCGAGCGTCTGCCACGACGTGCCTTCTTCGAACACCAGCGGCACCACGCCCATGCCGACCAGATTGGAGCGGTGGATGCGTTCGAACGATTGCGCGATGACGGCGCGCACGCCGAGCAGCGCCGCGCCCTTGGCGGCCCAGTCGCGCGACGAGCCGGTGCCGTATTCCTTGCCGGCCAGCACGACCAGCGGCACGCCCTCGCTCTTGTAGCGCATCGCCGCGTCGTAGATCGTCATGCGCTGGCGCGACGGATAATGCACGGTGTAGCCGCCCTCGACGCCGGGCACCATCTGATTTTTGATGCGGATATTGCCGAACGTGCCGCGCACCATCACTTCGTGATTGCCGCGGCGCGTGCCGTACTGGTTGAAGTCGCGAGGCCGCACCTGATGATCGCGCAAGTATTCGCCCGCTGGGCTCTCTTCCTTGATCGATCCGGCGGGCGAGATGTGGTCGGTGGTGATTGAGTCGAGGAACAGGCCGAGGATGCGGGCGTCGACGATGTCCTCGATCGGCTGGCTGCGCTTCGGCATGTCGGCGAAATACGGCGGATTCTGCACGTAGGTGGAGCGGTCGTCCCATTTGAACGTGAGCCCGCCCTTGACCGCGATCTTGCGCCAGTTGGCGTCGCCCTTGAACACGTCGCCGTATTTGCGGATGAACATCTGCTTGTTGATGCTCCTGCGCATGACCGAGGCGATCTCGCGGTTGGTCGGCCAGATGTCACGCAAGTAGACCTTGCGGCCGTTCTGGTCGGTGCCGAGCGGCGCCTTGGCGACGTCGACCTGCATGGAGCCGGCGAGCGCGTAGGCGACGACAAGCGGCGGCGACGCCAGGTAATTGGCGCGCACGTCGGCATTGACCCGGCCTTCGAAATTGCGGTTGCCGGAAAGCACCGCCGCCGCGACCAGGTCGTGCTTGTTGACCGCTTCGGAAATCTCCTCCGGCAGCGGGCCGGAATTGCCGATGCAGGTGGTGCAGCCGAAGCCGACCAGGTTGAAGCCGAGCGCGTCGAGCGATTTCTGCAAGCCGGATTTTTGATAATACTCCTCGACCACCTGGGAGCCGGGCGCCAGCGAAGTCTTGACCCACGGTTTGACGGTCAAGCCTTTCTCGACCGCCTTTTTCGCCAATAGGCCGGCGCCGATCATCACGCTCGGGTTCGAGGTGTTGGTGCACGACGTGATTGCGGCGATCACCACGTCGCCGTTGCCGAGAGTGAAATTGCGGCCTGCCACCGGGACGCGCTTGTCCATCTCGCCGGACTTGTCGAACTCCTCATCCATGGCTTGGGCGAAGCCGCTCTTGACCTCCTTGAGCGCGATGCGATCCTGCGGCCGCTTCGGCCCGGCGAGCGACGGCTCGATCGAGGACAGTTCGAGCTTGAGCACGTCGGTGAACACCGGATCCGGCGTGTTCTTGGTGCGGTAGAGGCCCTGCGCCTTGGCGTAGGCGGTGACGAGCGCAATAAGGCTCTCCGGGCGTCCGGTGTCGCGCAGATAGCGGATGGTATCGTCGTCGATCGGGAAAAAGCCGCAGGTCGCGCCGTATTCGGGCGACATGTTGCCGAGCGTGGCGCGGTCGGCGATGGTCAGGCCGGCGAGACCGGGGCCGAAATATTCGACGAATTTGCCGACCACGCCGCGCTTGCGCAGCATCTGGGTGACGGTGAGCACGAGGTCGGTGGCGGTCATGCCTTCCTTGAGCTTGCCGTTCAGCCGCACCCCGATCACTTCCGGCAGCAGCATCGAATACGGTTGGCCGAGCATGGCGGCCTCGGCCTCGATGCCGCCGACGCCCCAGCCGAGCACCGCGAGGCCGTTCACCATCGTGGTGTGCGAATCGGTGCCAACGAGCGTGTCCGGATAGGCAAGTTCGGTCGCGACCGACTTGTCGGGGAAGGTGATTTTGGCTGGCGCGGTCCAGACCGTGCGCGCCAAATATTCGAGGTTGACCTGATGGCAGATGCCGGTGCCGGGCGGCACAACCCGGAAATTTTCGAACGAGCTCTGCGCCCATTTGAGGAACCGGTAGCGCTCCTGATTCTGCTTGTATTCCTCCTCGACATTGCGCTTGAACGCGTCGCGCTGGGCGAAAAAGTTCACCGCGACCGAGTGGTCGATCACCAGATCCACCGGCACCAGCGGGTTGATTTTTGTCGGATCGCCGCCGAGATGCTCCATCGCGTCGCGCATGGCGGCGAGGTCGACCACCGCCGGGACGCCGGTGAAGTCCTGCATCAGCACGCGCGCCGGCCGGAATGCCAGCTCGCGATCCGAGGTCTTGGTCTTGAGCCATTGCGCGACCGCCTGGATATCGTCCTTGGTGACCGAGCGGCCGTCTTCGTTGCGCAGCAGATTTTCCAGCAACACCTTGAGCGAGAACGGCAGCCGTGAAATCCCCTTCAGCCCGTTCTTCTCCGCCGCCGGAAGGCTGTAATAGGCATACGTCTTGGAACCGACCTTGAGCGGCCGCAGGCACTTGAAACTGTCGAGCGAATTCATGTGCTTCTTCCCATGCGCCACGGCCGGGCACCGCAGCAAATCGCAGGTCAACGATTGCCGGAACGGCCGCCGCGACCCGCTCCCTGCCTGGCCCCGCGGGTGGGGGAGAAACGGCGGGAGACGGATACGACGGGCCCGATCAGGGGGCCGCGAGCAACGAGCGGCTTATAGGGTCTTTTCCGCGAATGTGCCAGATCAGCAACGAATAGCCGGTATATGCGGGGCTGCCGCGCGCCCATCGCGCTGGAGGTGACCTTGATGCGGCTATCGGCGTCGAATCTGGCCTGCCATCGCGGCGGCCGCGAGGTGTTAGCCGGCGTCAGCTTTGCGGTCGCCTCCGGCGAGATTTTGGCCGTCACCGGCCGCAATGGCGCCGGGAAATCGTCGCTGCTGCGCACTGTGGTTGGCCTG
>JASHPU010000211.1 GCA_030037885.1 Xanthobacteraceae bacterium
CTCGCGCTCGGCGACGTTCTCCGGCTCGGCGTTCACGCTCGCCGCCGAGAAGGTCGAGACCAAGGCCAAGGCGATCGCCGCCAAGATGCTGAAAGTCGACCTCGCCGACGTCAAGTTCGCCGACGGCGTGTTCTCGAGCCAAAAGACCAATCAGACGCTGACCATCAAGGAAGCCGCCAAGGCGTCGCTCGATCCCAGGAATCTGCCGGATGGCATGGAGCCCGGCCTGATCGAAAAAGCGATCTACACCGGCAAAGTGGCGAGCTATCCGAACGGCTGTCACGTCTGCGAACTGGAGATCGACGAGGAGACCGGCGCGGTCGAGATCTTGCGCTACAACGTGGTCGACGACGTCGGCACGGTGATCAATCCGCTATTGCTGCACGGCCAGGTCGACGGCGGCGTCGCCATGGGCATCGGCCAGATCCTCATGGAAGACATCAAGTTCGACGAGCAGGGCCAGATCCTGACCGGCTCGTTCATGGATTATGCCATGCCGCGGGCGAGCGACCTCGTCGGCTATCACGTCGAGAGCAATCCGGTGCCGACCAAAACCAACCCGCTCGGCGTCAAGGGCGCCGGCGAAGCCGGCTGCGTCGGCGCCATGCCGGCCGTCGCCAACGCCTTGGTCGACGCGCTCTCCGTGCTCGGCGTCAAGAACGTCGCCATGCCGGCCACGCCGGAAGTGCTATGGCGCGCGATTCACGAGGCGCGGGCGAAGGGAGCGTAGCTTTCGTCATTCCGGATCGCCGCGCAGCGGCGAGTCCGGAATCCATAACCACAAACCGTGATTATGGATTCCGGGCTCCTCGCTTTGCTCGGCCCCGGAATGACGGACTAGATCACCGCGACGCACTGAATCTCGAGCATCATTTCCGGCACGGCGAAGCCGGCGACGGTGATGGCGGCGCTGGCGGGAAAATCCTTGCCGAAGATTTGGGTGCGCAGTTCGGTCATGCGCGTGGTGTAGCGCGCGTCGATCAGAAACACCGTCATGGTGACGATATCGGCGAGCTTGGCGCCGGCTTCGGCCAGCGTCTTCTCGATGTTGCGAAAAGTCTGCCGGCATTGCGCATCGAAATCGCCGGCGAGCGATGTGCCGGAATCGTCCACCGCGCCGGTGTGGCCGGCGACCCAAATGGTCTTGGCCGCGCCTTCGGTGATCACCGCCGGCGAATAGGCGCGGCTCTCCGCCCGCGCGCCGCGCACGAATGACTTTTTCATATGGCTTCCTCCGCACATCGTCGTTGCCCCGGCTTGATGCAGCAAGCCATGCTGCCGTCCGGCGCGACCGCGTCTGCCGACTGGACACGCGACAAGCCAATGCGCAGCATGGGCCGCCGGGTCAAGCCCGGCGGTGACGAGGCGGAGTGATCGTCTGATGGAAACGGCTGCGACGGCACCCGCGCCGCTTGCCGGCATCCGCGTGCTTGAATTCGCCCACGCCATCATGGGGCCGAGCGCCGGGCTGATCCTCGCCGATCTCGGCGCCGACGTGATCAAGGTCGAGCCGGTCGGCGGCGATACGACGCGGCGGCTGCCGGGCTTCGCCGCCGGCTTCTTCGGCACCTTCAACCGCAACAAGCGCAGCATCGCCATCGATCTGAAGGCCGCCGAAGGCCGCGCGCTCATCCATCGCCTGGCGGCGACCGCCGATGCGGCGATCGAAAATTACGCGCCCGGCACCATGGACCGGCTCGGCTGCGGCTACGACGATCTCGCCAAGACCAACCCGCGGCTCGTCTATTGCGCGCTCAAAGGCTTTCTCTCCGGTCCCTACGAGCATCGCCCCGCCCTCGACGAGGTGGTGCAATTCATGGCCGGGCTCGCCTACATGACCGGACCGCCGGGCCAGCCATTACGCGCCGGAACGTCCGTCGTCGACATCATGGGCGGCGCCTTTGCGGTGATCGCCATCCAGGCGGCGCTGCGCGAGCGCGAGCGCACCGGCCGCGGCCAGTTCCTGAAATCGGCGCTGTTCGAATCGACCGCGTTTTTGATGGCGCAGCACATGGCCGGCCAGGCGATCATCGGGCGCGAGCCGCCGCCGATGCCGGCGCGCGAAGGCGCCTGGGCGATCTACGAGCCGTTCGCCACCGCCGACGGCGAGCAGATTTTCGTCGGGCTGACCAGCAACCGGCAATGGCGCCGCTTCTGCGCGCATTTCGGCCGCCACGACCTCCTGCAAAACCCGGCCTATGCGAGCAACGAGGATCGCGTGCGCGAGCGCCCGACGCTGCTGCCGGTCGTCGCCGCTATCGTCGCCAAACACCGGCGCGCCGAGCTTGCCGAACTGTTTGACCGCATCGATATTCCGTTTGCGCCGGTCGCCAGACCCGGCGACCTGTTCGATGATCCGCAGCTCAATGCCGGCGGCCGCATGCTCGACGTGGCGTTTCCAGGTGGAGTCGTGACGAAGTTGCCGCCGCTGCCGGTCGAAATGGCAGGACATACGATCGGATTGCGCCGGCAGCCGCCCGCGATCGGGGAGCACACCGCCGAGATTCTCAGTGAGCTTGGCCTCGCCAAGTCCGAGATCGAAGCGCTTTGCCGGCGCGGCCTCGTCGAGGCCGCGGCGCACGAGAAAACGAGCATCACATGAGCGATCTGCCGAAACGCGTCGAGATCAGCGAAGAGGGTCCGCGCGAGGGCTTTCAGTTCGAGAAAGGCCCGATCGCGACCGAGCGCAAGATCGCGCTGATCGATGCGCTGTCGGAGACCGGGCTCAAGCAGATTCAGATCGTCTCCTTCGTCAATCCCAAGGCTGTGCCCGGCATGGCCGACGCCGATGATGTGACGGAAGGCATCACGCCGCGGCCGGGCGTCGCCTATACGGCGCTGTGGCTGAACGAAAAGGGATTTGAGCGCGCGCTCACCCACGGCAACCGTTTGGCGCTTGCCGGCACGATCCAGCTCTGCGCTTCCGAAAAATTCCTCAAGCGCAATCAGAACCGCACCGCCGCAGAGCAGCTCGCCGGCCAGCACGGGATCGTCGAGAAGTATAAAGCAGCCGGCGTCGCGGTCGAGCGCGGCAGCATCATGGCGGCGTTCGGCTGCAATTTCGAGGGCGACATTCCGGTCGCGCGCGTGGTGATCTTGGTCGGGCAAATTCTCGACGTGGCGCGCCAGCACGGCGTCAGCCTCAAATACGTGACGCTGGCCGACACGATGGCGTGGGCGACCCCGCTCTCGATCAAGCGCGTGGTCGGCGCCTTGCGCGAGCGCTGGCCCGACCTCGACATCGCGCTGCACCTGCACGACACCCGCGGCATGGCCATCGCCAACGCTTATGCGGGGCTGGAAATGGGCGTGACGCGCTTCGATTCGTCGGTCGCCGGGCTCGGCGGCTGTCCGTTCGCCGGCCATAAAGGCGCCGCCGGCAACGTCTGCAGCGAGGATCTGGTCTTCCTCTGCCACGAAATGGGCATCGAGACCGGCATCGATCTCGACGCATTGATCGAATGCGCACGGCTCGCCGAGGACGTGGTCGGTCATCCGCTGCCCGGCTCGGTCATGAAGGGCGGCACGCTCGACAAATACCGTAGGGTGGGTTGAGCGCAGCGAAACCCACCATGGGGCGTTGCAGTTTGCTGATGGGTTTCGCTTCGCTCAACCCATCCTACGAGGTCTACGCTTCCAAAATCTTCCAGATGCCGCTGGTCGTGACCACGAGCCGGTCGCCGACGAACATCTTGGCCTGCATGAACACCACCGAGCGCGAGGCGCGCACCACTTCGGGGTGGGCGATGACGAATTCGCCGAGCTTGACGCCGTCGACGAACTGAATGTTCAACTCGATGGTGGCGTGGCGCTTGCCGCCGGTCGCCTGGCGCGCCGTCATCGCCATGGCCTGATCGGCCAACGTCATCAGCATGCCGCCGTGCAGATTGCCGGAGCGGTTGAGATGCTTCGGCGCGACAACAAAGCCGAAAAGCGGTTTGCCGTCCTCGTCGCTGCGCCAGACCGGCCCGACCAGATCGCCGAACGCGGTGTGATTGACGATTTCCTCCCAGCCCTGCGCGGCGGGATCGAAACGCGGCGCGGCTTCGGCCGCGGGCTTATCGTTCATGCGCGCACCTCGGTGGGACGGTTGCGCCGCGCGGCAAGTCGTCGGCCGATGTCGGGGATGAGCTTTTCGGCATTGGCGCCCGCGGCGAGCGCGCGGCCGTTGCCGCCGAGCGCGCGCACCGCTTCGGTGTAGGCTGCGACTTCGCTCGCCTCGCGCACCGCTTGCGGATAATCGGTGGCGAACACGAGCTGCGAGAACGCCAATTCCTGCAAACCGAACTTCACCCAATCGGCACCCCATTCGGCGGCATGATCCGGACCGGACCAGCCGGCAATGTCGTAGAACAGCCGGCCGTCGAGATAATGGTCGAGCGGCTGTTTCGGCCGCCGGCCATGGCGCGTCAGCGCCGCGGTGCCCCATTTGTCGCGCTGCTGCAGGCCGCGGATGCGACCGAGATAGCGGCCGATGCCGCCGGCGAAATGGGCAAACTGAATGCGCAAGCTCGGCAATTCGTCGAGCAAGCCGCAATTGATCAGGCGCACCGCCGCGGTCATCAGGGAAAACTCCCAGCCGAGCATGCGGCCGAGATCGTCGGCGTCCATGCGCGCCCAGCCGATTACCCGCGGCAGCGGATGGATGAAGACGTAAAGATTGAGATCGGCGCAAATCTTCCAGAACGGCCGCAGCGCGTCAGAGTCGAGCGGCTGGTCCTGCAGCTCCGACGCGACGACCACGCCGGGAAAGCCGAGCTCGACGGCGCAGCGTTTCAGTTCGGCCGCCGCTTCGGCGGGCTTGAGCGCCGGCGCGTGGGCGAGCGCGATGAAGCGGCCGGGATAGGCCTGCTCGGCCTCGCGCATGCGGTCGTTGATGGTGCGGCAGACCGCAAGGTCCGGCTGATCGAAGCCGGAGCCGCAGGACAAGACGCCGGCATCGATGCCGGCCGCGTCCATGACCCGCACATGGGCGGCAAGGTCGGCCAACAGCGGATTGAGCAGATAATGCGGATTGCCGTCGCGATCGAGATCGACCGTGACCTTGCCGGCATCGCCCTTGAGCAATTCCGGCGGCGTGTAATGTTGCTGAAAATCGATGAGCATCGGATTCCTTAATACGTCATTCCGGCCGAGCCGCGAAGCGGCGAGAGCCGGAATCCATAACCACGATTCGCCAGGGTGAATCTCGGTGCAGATAGCACGGATGCAGGGGTTATGGATTCCGGGTCCCTCGCTGCGCTCGGGCCCGGAATGACGGCCTTTTACATAATCGCAAATTCCCTGTTGCGACGGGCCCGGCCGCCGCGGTTTCGATGGTGGTGCGATACATCGGCACCGTGCAGTTGCAGATGAAGTGGCGCAGCTCGATGCCGTCCTCGATCAGCCCCTGCTCGAACGAGAACGAGCAGCCGATGGCAAAGACCACGAGATCGTCGCGCCACCAGCGCAACAGGTCGGTCGGCTCGTCGACGATGGCGCCGTCGCGCCACACCCGGTAGCGAGGCAGGATCGCAAGGCTGCCTTGCACATAGCCCGACGCGAGCCCGTTGGTCGGTCCCGCATGGGCGCCGCCGCGAATGAGCTGCCGCGCCGCAAATCCGGTCTCCGGCAGCGCCGGGCGATCGTCGGACTGTGTTCGTCGCATTGTGGCCGTGGCCATGGCGCGCTCCGGTTCGGTTCATATCGCTTGATCGTCATGCTCATTTTATCATCAGGCAAGTGCCGGGACGTACGGCTGCCGCGACGATCTTACACGTAACCAAACGCCGTCATGGCCCGCCGAAAGCCGCGAATCCCGTTGAAACGGCCTGCAAGATCGCGTTTGCTAATGCACCCGCTGCCAAGCCAACAGCCCGCCTAAGGGCCCACAGCCTCGCCCCGGCCATGCGGGGTAAAGCTTTCGACGCGCATCGAGAATGAATCCAGAGGGAGAGTTGCGATGACTGAGAAGTGGAAAGAAGAAAAATGGGCGGAAGACATCTGGCATCGCGGCAAGACCACGCGCCGGCGCCTGGTCGGCTGGGGCGCTGGCGCGATCGGCGCGATGATGCTGGTGCCGGCACCGTGGCGCGCCGCCTTCGGCGCCGCCAAGCCTTTTAAGATCGGTTCCGAGCAGCCGCTCTCCGGCGCCGGCGCCGCCGGCGGCAAGACCGCCGTGGTCGGCCTGCAAATGGCCGCCGATCGCATCAATAAAAACGGCGGCATCAACGGCCGCCCGGTCGAGCTCGACATCGTCGACGACGAGAGCTCGCCGGCGGTGGCGCGGCAGAAGAGCGAGAAACTCGTCCAGGAGGACAATATCGACGCCCATGTCGGCGGCTTCCTGTCCAACATCTGTCTCGCTTGCATGCCGGTCTGGGTGGACGCCAAGGTCGTCAACATGATCAGCGTGTGTCTCGACACCACGCTCACGACCACGCATTGCAACCGCTACAGCTTCCGGCCCTACGATTACGCGCCGGCCCAGGCGGTGGCGTTCGCGCCGACGCTGGTGACGATGGCCAAGAAGTGGCACATCGCCTATCTCGACTATGCCTGGGGCCAGGCCACGCGCGACGCCTATATCGCCGAGATCAAGAAGAACGGCGGCCAGGTGACCGGCACCACCGGCATCCCGCTCAATACGCCGGACATGACGCCGTTCCTGTCGAAAATCTCCGGCGACATCGAAGGCCTGTTCGGCATCTTCTTCGGCAAGGACGGCGTCACCGTCGCCACGCAGGCCTACGATCTCGGCCTGACCAAGAAATACAAGTGGGCGGGCGACGGTTCGATTTCCGAATCGACCAATCTGATCGCGATCGGCAACAAGATCGACGGCTTCGTCGCGATCAACCGCTACATCCCGGTATTCCAGGGACCGCTCGACACGCCGTATCACCACGCCTGGTTCGACGAGGCGAAAGCGCGGCTGGCGAAGATCGATCCATCCGGTCCGCTGCCCGACAAATACGTGCAGTCGAACTACGAAGCGCTCAACGCGCTCAAGATCGGCATGGAAAAGTCGAAATTCGAGGGCCGCGGCGACACCATGAAGCTGATCGAGGCGCTCGAAGGCCTCGAGCTGAAAGCCGGCCCCGACTTCCCGCAAGGCGACAAGACCATCCGCAAGGAAGACCACCAGGCCTTCCCGCAGGAATTCATCTTCGAAGTGTCGGGCGGAACCTACCACCTCAAGGAGACCGTGCCGGGCGCCAAGACCATGGTGCCGCCGGCTTGCACATTCTCAGCGTAAGTGAGCACAAATCAGTCTGCGGATCTGCGCTCTCCGGCTGCCGTCCGGGGAGCGTGGACGCCTCTTCTTAAGACAGAACGCTTGTCCGTCCGGTTCGGCGGACTTGCGGCGCTGTCGGACGTCGATTTCGAGCTTGGCCGCAACGAAGTGCGCGCCATCATCGGACCGAACGGCGCGGGCAAGAGCACGTTCTTCAATTGCTTGACCGGCGTACTGCGCCCGACCCGCGGCCGTATCATTTTCGACGGCGAGGACATAACCGGACTGCCCTCGAACGCCATCTCGCAGAAGGGCATCGCGCGCTCCTACCAGATCACCAATATCCTGCCCAATGTCAGCGCGCTGGAAAACGTCCGCATCGCGGCGCAATCGCGCCGGCACGGCTGGAACATGATCGCGCACCACGCCGGGCTCCGCGACATCAACGAGAAAGCGGAAGCCGCGCTCAAGTCGGTCGGTTTGCTCGCCAAGGGCCACGAGCTCGCATCGAACCTTTCGCACGGCGAGCAGCGCAATCTCGAGATCGGCATCGCGCTCGCGACCGCGCCGAAACTGCTTTGCCTGGACGAGCCGACTGCCGGAATGAGTCAGGCCGAAACCGAAGACACCAAGGAATTGATCCGGGGCATCGCCGAAAATCTCACCATTCTCATTGTCGAGCACGACATGCAGATCGTGATGGAGCTTGCCGATCGCATCACCGTGCTGCACTACGGCGCGATCCTTGCCGAAGGCACGCCCGCCGAAATCCAGCAAAATCCCCGCGTGCTGGAGGTCTATCTCAAAACATGAGCGCCGCCGCCGCCGCGACAGTGAATGCACCCGCATCAACGCCGCTCGTCGAGGTCGACGGCATTCACACCTATTACGGCAAGAGCCACATCCTGCACGGCGTTTCGCTGACCGTCGCGCCGGGCGAGGTCGTCGGCCTGCTCGGAAGGAACGGCGTCGGCAAATCGACGACGCTGAAGACGATCATGGGCCTGCTGCGGCCGAGCCGGGGCACCGTCATGCTCGAAGGCCGCGCCATCGCCGGAGTACCGCCGCACAAACTCGCCCGCCGCGGCATCGGCTATGTGCCGGAGGACCGGCGGATTTTCCGGCTGCTCACGGTCATGGAAAATCTGCGCACCGGCCTCGACCGCGCCGGCATGACCGAACAAAAGCGCCGGACGCTGCTCGACAAGGTCTTCGCGTTCTTTCCGGTCCTGGCCGAGCGGCGCAACCAAGCCGGCGGCACGCTGTCCGGCGGCGAACAGCAAATGCTCGCCATCGCCCGCGCCATGATGCTCGAGCCGAAAATCATCCTGCTGGACGAGCCGACCGAGGGCCTGATGCCGCGCATGGTCTCGCAGATCCGCAACATCATCGAGCTTCTGCACAACGAAGGCGTCGCCATTCTCCTGGTCGAGCAGAACGTGCCGTTGACGCTTGCCGCGAGCCGCCGCGTCTACATCATGGAGAAAGGCAGCGTGCGCCACCACTGCGCCGCCACCGAGATCAACCTTCACCACCCCGTCATCAAGCAATATCTCGGAGTGTGAACGATGGGCGCGATCGGACAATTTTTCCACGCCATCCCGCTCGACCTCATCATCATCCAGACGGTGAACGGCCTCGTTACCGGCATGATCCTGGCTTTGATCGCGTCCGGCCTGACGCTGATCTTCGGCATCATGGACGTGGTGAATTTCGCCCACGGCGAGCTGTTCATGCTCGGCGCCTATATCGGCTTCGTCGTGTATGTCGCGACCGGCAGCTTCTGGCTGGCGCTGGTCGGCTCGTCGTTGGTCGTCGCCATTCTCGGCGCCGCGCTGCAGATCGCGACCTTGCGGCCGCTGATCGGACGCGACCCGCTCAACACCATCCTGGTTACGTTCGGCATTTCGCTCATTCTGCAGAACTATGCGCTGTGGCAGTTCGGCTCGACGGTGCGCCGGGTGCCGCAGCCGGTGAACCAGCAGTTCACGCTGTTCTATCTGCAATATCCCTGGTACCGCATCCTGATCGCCGGCCTGTCGGCCGCCATCATCAGCGCGTTCTGGGCGTTCCTGAAATACGGAAAGTTCGGCATCTGGATCAGGGCGACCGCACAGGACCGCGTGATGGCGCAAGCCATGGGCATTCCGGTACCGTGGGTTTTCACCGGCGTCTTCGCCATCGGCGCCGCGATGGCGGCGGCGAGCGGCGTATTGTTTGCGCCGCTGGTCGGCGTGAGCCACACGATGGGGCTCGACTGGATACTGCAAGCTTTCATCGTCGTGGTGGTCGGCGGCATGGGTAACCTCGGCGGCTCGATCGTCGCCGCCATCTTCATCAGCCTCCTGGAAGCCTATGCCTCGATCTGGCTCGATCCGTCGCAGGCCGTGATCCTGTCCTTCGTCGTCCTGATCCTCACCCTTCTGTTCCGGCCCACCGGCTTGTTTGCATCGGCAACGCGATGACCACGACGCCGCTTGACAAGACCAGCGCGCTGCCGCTCGGCAAATCCGGCCTCAGCCATGACGCCGTGTACTGGATCGGTTTCTGCGTGGTGCTGGCGCTCTTGATCGCGGCGCCGCTCGTGCTGTCGGAGTTCTGGCGGCGTTTTCTCACCGAAGTGCTGATCTGGGGCCTGCTGGCGATGTCGTCCGATCTCTTGATCGGCTACACCGGCATCGTCTCGTTCGGCCATTCGGCATTCTTCGGGCTCGGCATGTATGGCGCCGCGGGCGCGCTCCTTCTCGTGAGCCCGCCCAACCTCTGGCTTGCCATGCTGTTCGGGCTTGCCGGCGCCGCCGGCGCAGCGCTGTTCGTCGCCTATTTCTCGACGCGGCTGCGCGACATCTATTTCGCCATCACCACGCTGATCTTCAGCCAGATTTTCTACGTCATCATCTTCACCTGGACCGCGGTCACCGGCGGCGAGAACGGCCTGATCTTCGATCGCCCGCACCTGAGCATTCCATTCCTCTACAACGCGCGCTTCACCTCGACGACCATGCACTGGTTCGTGCTGGCGGTGGTGACGGCGTCCTACCTCATCCTGCGCCGCATCACCCAATCGCCGTTCGGCATGGTGCTGCAGTCGATCCGCGAGAACGAATTCCGCACCCGCGCCATCGGCTATCCGGTGCAGCGCTACAAGATCGTCGCGGTGATGCTGTCCGGCCTGTTCGCCGGGCTCGCCGGCGTGCTCTACGCCATCCAGAACGAATTCGCCGCGCCGGATTTCGTGTTTTTCCTCACCTCCGGCGACACCGTGATCTACAACGTCATGGGCGGCGTCGGCACCTTGGTCGGCCCGATCGTCGGCGCCGGGTTTTTCCAGCTGGTGCGGCAGTTGCTGGCGGAAGTGTTCGGCGATCAATTCCCCTACCTGATCCCGCTCGGCATCATCTTCATCGTCATGATCATCTTCCTGCCGCAGGGTTTGCTCGGCTTTGCCCGGCGCTGGTTGAACAAATAATAAACCGTCACCTTGAGGTGCTCGGCGCCAACGGGTCCGCGCAAAGCGCGGCCCGATGACAAGCTCCGCGCCGAGCCTCGAAGGGCGACGGCCCGGGCGCCTCGGCCGTATCCTTCGAGAACCGCCTCACAGCCTCTCGGGATGACGGTCAAAACTTATCGAGCCGGCGAATTTTTGTTCAAAAATTCCTCGAGTGCCGCAACGTCCTTTTTGCCGCCTTCGAAATCCTCGGCGATGCGCTCGTAAAAATGCGCGGCGCCCTGGTAGAGCTCGCTCGCGGTCGGATCGTCGCCGACGAAGCCGGCGATTTCGTGCATTTCGGCAACCCAGCGATAGGCCTTGGGCGGCATCGAGGCGAGCGCGCGTTGCAACCAGGCCAGCATCTCCTTCTGGCTGCCCTGTAGCTCCTTGAACAAGGCGTCGGCGGAACCGGCGCGCGTTGCCGCCAGCATCATGGCGGCGCCGATCGCCTGCGTACCCTTGGTGATGCCGGCATACGACATTTTCAACGCCGACGCCGCGCTGAGCGCGCCATTGAGCACGCGAATGTCGAGGCCGTATCGGCGCAGGCTCGCAAACCGCGCCGCGGCCGGGCCGGAGGCATAAAAGCGCGGCCCGGCATCGCCCGGCTTCGGCGGCGAGCCGATGATGCCGGCATCGACGAACGGACAGCCGGTCGGCGCGAGCGCCGCCGCGACCCGCTCCACGGTCGCCGGATTGATGGCGTTGCAATCGACATAGACCGGCTTGGCGTTGGATGCTTGGAGCGCCGGCGCAAAGCGCGCGACCAGCGCAAGCGCATCGCCCGGCGGCAGGATCGACAGGAAAAAATCGCTGGCCGCGATCGTCTCGTCGCTGACCGCCGCCATGCCGGCGGCTTTGGCGCGCGCCGCGGTTTCGCCGCTGCGGCCGTCGAGCGACGTGAGCACCTTGACGCCGTTGTCGACGAGCCGCTTGCCGACCGCGGCGCCCATCATGCCGGGCGCAATCACTGCAACGACGGGACTCATGCTTGGCCTCGTTTTCTTAGCAACAAGGCCCACCATAGCAGTTTACGATCGGTGCCGGCGAGCGGGCACTTTGGTCGTCATTCCGGATCGCCGCGAAGCGGCGAGTCCGGAATCCATAAGCCCTGCGCTGGGATTATGGATTCCGGGCTCCTCGCTTCGCTCGGCCCCGGAATGACGAATCAATCCTCCAATTCAGTATCAGACCCTTTCCCGCACCTTCGGCGCGGCGCCGCCCTGCAAACGCCGCCGCAAAGCCGGCGCCCGGCCGTCGGCGCCGGGCTGATAATAGACGCTGTAGCGCGCCAAAACCTCGGCGAAGACCGCAGCATCGGCCGGCTTTTTCACCTCGAAGGAGTCAAAGCCGGCGCGCACGAGAAAATGAAACTGGTCGCGCAGCACGTCGCCGGTGGCGCGCAGCATGCCGCTAAAGCCATACGTTTCGCGCAGCAGCCGCGCCTGGCTGTAGGCGCGGCCATCCTTGAATTTCGGAAAGTTCAGCGCGATCAGCGCCAAATGGCCGAGCCACGGCGCAAGCTCGGCGACGCGGCGGTCGTTCGGCCAATCGACGCCGAGCGAGCCGTCGCGGCGGATCAAGGTATCGGCTTCGGCCAGGAAACGCTGCGCCGGCACGATGACCGGTACGCGTTCCGCAATCGCGCCGTCGGCCGCGACGCGGACGTAGCGGTCCTCGACGATGCGGCCGTTCTCAACGAGCGGCATAGACGCGCTCCCGAAACGGCTCGATGCCAGTGCGCGCCAGCGTATCGATGAACAACTCGTCCGGCCCGGTGCGCAGCGCGACATAGGTGTCGGCGATGTCCTCGACCACGTCGGCCACCTTGGCATAGGGCACCGCCGGACCGATCAGCGTGCCGAGCTCGGCATTATCGTCGGCCTTGCCGCCGAGCGTGATCTGATAAAACTCCTCGCCGTTCTTCTCGACGCCCAAAATGCCGATGTGGCCGACGTGATGGTGGCCGCAGGCATTGATGCAGCCGGAAATGTTGATGTGCAGCCGGCCGAGCTCGCGCTGCCGGTCGAGATCGTGGAAGCGCCGCGTGATCTCCTGGGCGATGGGAATCGACCGCGCATTGGCGAGGCTGCAATAGTCGAGCCCGGGGCAGGAGATGATGTCGGAGACCAGCCCGATATTCGGCGTGGCGAGGCCGAGCGCATCGAGCGCGCGCCAGACCGCCGGCAGGTCGCGCTGCGCCACGTGCGGCAGCGCCAGATTCTGCTCGTGGCCGATGCGGATTTCGCTGAACGAATAGCGGTCGGCGAGATCGGCGATGGCGTCCATCTGCACGGCGGTGCAATCGCCGGGCGTGCCGCCTTCCGGCTTGAGCGACAGCGTGACGATGGCGTAACCGGGCTTCTTGTGATTGGCGACGGCGTTATTGACCCAGCGGTCGAAACGGCTGTCGGCGCGGCGCGCGGCGGCGAGCGCGGGCGGGCCGTCCTCGAGCGCCTCGTAATCCGGATAGACGAAGCGGCTGGCGATCTCCGCGACCGTCGCGGCATCGAGCGCCAGCGGGCCGTCCTTGATGCTCTGCCACTCGGCTTCGACGTCCTTGGCAAACGCTGCGGCGCCGAGATCGTGCACCAGAATTTTGATGCGCGCCTTCCAGATATTGTCGCGGCGGCCGAACTGATTGTAGGTGCGCAGCACCGCTTCGACGTAACTCAAAAGGTCGCGCTTTTTCAGAAACGGCCTGATGGTCTGCGCGAGGTAAGGCGTGCGGCCGAGCCCGCCGCCGACCATGACCTCGAAGCCGGCCTCGCCGGCGGCGTTGCGGTGCAGCCGGAGCGCCAGATCATGGATGCGCAAGGCGGCGCGATCGTGGCTCGCCGTGCCGACGCAGATCTTGAACTTGCGCGGCATGAAGGAAAATTCCGGATGCAGCGTGACGTGCTGGCGGATGATCTCGGCCCAGATGCGCGGATCCTCGATCTCGTCGGGCGCGACGCCGGCCCATTGGTCGGTGGTGATGTTGCGCACGTTGTTGCCGCTGGTCTGCATGCCGTGCATGCCGGCGTCGGCGAGATCGGCCATGGCGTCGGGCAGTTGCTCGAGCTTGATCCAATGGAACTGGATGTTCTGCCGCGTGGTGAAATGGCCGTAGCCGCGGTCGTAGTGCCGCGCCACGTGGGCGAGCCGGCGCAACTGCTCCGACGACAGCGTGCCGTACGGGTTGGCGATGCGCAGCATGTAGGCGTGCAGTTGCAGATAGACGCCGTTCATCAGGCGGAGCGGCTTGAATTCGTCCTCGGTCAATTCGCCGGAGAGCCGGCGCGCCACCTGATCGCGAAATTCGGCGACGCGTTCGGCGACCAGCGTGCGGTCGATGCTGTCGTAGATGTACATGTGCGCCTTACATCATGCTGCGAGGCGTCGTTACGGGTTCGCTCAGATGCCGAAGCTCACCGGCAGATCGATGGTCGGACCGGAAAGCCGAATGAGTTCGCGCAAGTTGCCCGGCCGCCGCCCGCCGCTCGCGGTCAGCTCGACCGGCGCGATGTAGGGGCCGACCGCGCGCAGATCGTCGGCATTTGCCTCGGCGATCAATGCGCGCGCGCTCGCCGCATTGGTGGCGACCGCCGCGGCGTCGAGCCTCGTGGTCCAGCCGCCGTCGGCATCGCGATAGATGACGGCGCCGTCGGCGACGCGGTTGGCGGTGACCACGACCGGGCCGGTGATTTTGATCTTGCGCTCGAGCGGCGATGCCATCGGAGGCCTCAATTGGACGATGGGAAGGCCGCCGCGGCGGCATTCCCGCTATAAAGAACAGTCTTCTATATAGGAGCAGATTTGCGACCGCAAACAGCAGAATATTCTACCAAAATTGCGCCCGCGGCTGGCATGAGCGCGCCGCCTGCGGCGTCGAAACGAGAACGGAACCGCTGCAAAAAGACCACGCAGTTCAGCCGGCGGGCTCGAACGCGAAGCGCAAACCCTTGCGTGCGAGCTCGAACGCAACGTCGCATGCGCGCCGCGCGCGACCATTAAGCCGCAGCGTGAAAATGTCCGGTGGCGATCGCCGCCACTTCGGCGGCGTCCTCCGGCGCCGCATTTCCCCGCCACACGACGTGAAGGTCCGGGCGCAGCAGAATGAGATCGTAGCCGTAGACTTCGCGCACGATGCGGTCCGGCACGTCGAGCACGGCGGCGGGCGCGCCGCGCGCGGCGATGGCGCGCTGCAAGCCGCTTGCGTCGGCCGCGGTGCCGCCGAGTTTTAAGATCGTGAAGCCCTCGGGGATGCGATCCTGCATCGGCGTGCCGTCGTTGCACCAAACATGCGGCAGCCGCGCGCCCGGCCAGGTGGTCGGCTGATACTCGCGGAACAAATGCTCCGGGCCGCCGGGCACGTTGCAGATGACGGCTGAGTCGACGTAGCGATAGCCGAGCTCGGCGCCGATCATCTCGTTGCTCTTGCGCTGCTCGACGTCGGCGACGGCGGATAGAACGAAGCGGGTCTGCCGGCCCTCCGGCGTGTCGTCGCGGATATTTGGCCGCCACAGCGAACGCCATTTGCGCCGGCCGAGCGTGGCGTAGCGCGAGGCGCCGACGTTGCGCTCGCCGACCTGGCGGCGTTCGACCTCGTAGGATGCGAGCAAATTCGGGCCGCCCCAGCCGGCCAGCGTCGCGGCGAGCTTCCACGACAGATCGATGGCGTCGGCGACGCCGGAATTCATGCCGAGCCCACCGGTCGGGATGACCAGGTGCACGGCGTCGCCGGCCAGAAAAACGCGGCCCCGGCCGTAATGCTCGGCGAGCAGCAGATTCTGCCGCCACGGATCGCACGACAGCATCTCGTAGCGGACCGGCACGCCGACGGTGCGCTCGAACGCGGCATTCATCTCCGCGTCGGTCTCGACCATGGAATGCAGCGTCCAGTGTTTGGTCGAGTCCTGCATGATGAGCTGCGTCGCCTTGTCGTCGGCGACGTGATAGTGCCGGCCCTTGCCGGGGCCGTTGCCGATCGGCAGGAGATCGAACAGCGCGTCACAGCGGTACAGCGCCTGGCGCAGCGACAGCAAGTTGCCTTCGCCGGCGAGCGCGATGCCGAGCCCCTTGCGCACCGGGCTGGCGCCGCCGTCGCAGCCGACCAGATAGGCGGCGCGCAGCTCTTCGCTGCTGCCGTCGCCGCGCCGCACCTGCGCGGTGACGCCGGCCGCGTCCTGGCGCAGCGACAGAAATTCGCAGCCGAAACGCACCGTCACCGCCGGCATGGTCTCGGCGATCGACTTCAACAGCGGCTCGAGCGTGTATTGCGAGATCAGCTGGTACGGTTCGAGCGGCAGTGTGCCGTCATTGGTGACGCGCGTCTCGACCGCTGCCGCCTCGACCGACGGATAGTGCAGGCGGAGCAGCGGCGGTTCGTTGAGCGCCAGCACGATGTAGACGTCCATCGGACAATCGGCGCGCAGGCCGGCGGCGCGAATGTGCCGCGCCAGGCCCATGCGGCGGTAGATCTCCATGGTGCGGGCGTTGATGCGCTCCATCTTCGGCAGAAACG
>JASHPU010000212.1 GCA_030037885.1 Xanthobacteraceae bacterium
CAATTTCGGCCGCGACCGCCGCTATCCGATCGTCAACCGCTTTCGCGATCCCGGCACGCCGCTGCCCGAGCCGGACCGCGTGCTCGCCGCCGGCGCCGCCATGGCCAAAGCGGGCGCCGCGGATTTTTGATCGATAAGACTCACGGCTGCGACAGGAATGGCGGACCGACCACGCGCACCTTGCGGCCCTCGGCGTCCTCGGTCGTCGTGCCTTGGCTGGTCTGCGGCGCGGCGGATGCGGCGGGAGCCGGCGCGGCGGCATTCGGCGACGCGTTGCCCGCCGCTGGCGGCTTTGCGGCCGCACCGTGCGGCTGCGTCAGCGCCTTCTCGTTCTTGTCGTTGACGATGATGTCGCCGCTTTCCAGCGTGCTCGAATCGTCGGCGTTGCGCAGCGCATCGGCCCAGTTCTCGCCCGGGCGCTTGCACGAGCAGCCGGCGACCAGCTCCTTGCGGTAGCGGAACGCGTTCGGCAGCGCGGTGTACGGCTGGCCGCTGACCGAGACGGCCTGGGTCACGTCCTCGCCGGGATTGCGATAGGTGAACAGCATGACGTCGGCGGCGGGGCACAGGCGATGGCACGTGTTGTCGTCGTCGGCGAAGCGGCTCGGCACCGTGGAATATGAGACCGGAAAGTAATAGCCGTCGCAGGTGCGGACGCAGACCGTATGATAGGTGCCGGCCGGCGCGCCGTCGCCGGCCGGATTGACGATGGTACCCCCGCCGCCCAGCAGCGCTTCAAAAAAACCCTGCGGACCGGAGGCGCGCGCGGCGGCGGTGTATTGCGCGCCGCAATTGTTCTGCGCCAGTTGGGCGATGACGGCCTGATGCTGCGCCTGGCGGTCGCTGCTGCCGCTTTTGAGCTGCTCGAGATCGCTCATCATGCGGTCGAGGTTGCCGCGCATCTCCTGGATCTGCGTGTTCAGCGGCGCGCATTGCGGCGACAGGCCCGAGAACAGCGAGAAGAAACCCTGGCCGGCGCAGCCGACGCTGCGCGCCTTCGTCAGGGTGCGGTCGAGATCGGCCTGCTGCTTGGCGATGGCGTCTTCATCGCGCTTGATTTGGGCGACGCGGTTCGGATCGGACGCGTAGCTGTCGATCGAGGCAAGCTGGGCTTCGAGCCGCACGCACACCGGATTGGACGCCTGCGCCGGTTGGGCCGGCGCGCCGCCTTGCGCCGGATATCCCGGAGCAGGCGACGCTTGCGCCGGATAGGGCTGAGCGGGGTAAGGCTGCTGCGGCGGGTAAGATTGCTGCGCCGGAGATTGCTGCGCCGGGTAAGGCTGCTGGGCCGGATAAGGTTGAGCCGGGTAAGGCTGTTGCGCCGGGTAGGGCTGTTGGGCGGGATAGGGCTGCGCGGAGTAGGGCGGCGGATAGCCCTGCGCGGCCGCGGCGCCGGCCAGCGCGAGCACACCCACCGTGGCCGCACCCAGGCCGCGCGCGAGCTTCATCATTATCGGTTTCCCCGACCCGCTTTAGAGCCGATTCGATCAAGCCGGCCAATGGTGTCCAAAGGATGACGGGATCAAACGTTAGCAGTTAGCAGTCATCGTCATTCCGGGGCCGAGCGAAGCGAGGAACCCGGAATCCATAACCACGGTGAGTGCAGTCCTGCGCGGGCAGTAATTATGGATTCCGGACTCGCCGCTTCGCGGCGATCCGGAATGACGGCGAAGCGGTTCTCTGAAATGCGTCATTATTCAGCATCCGGCTGGTTTTCCGGCCGTGCCCGGTCGAAGGCGGGGAGGGCCAGGCATGCGGCTTCGACGCTGACGATCTTCGGGAATTGCTCGAGCGGCACTTTGAGCCGCCGCGCGTTGTAGACCTGCGGCACCAGGCCAATATCGGCGAGCGTCACGCCCTCGCCGCACGCATAGGGACCGGGCTCGATCAGCGCTTCGATCGCGGCAAAACCTTCGCGCACCCAATGATGGTACCAGGCATCGATCGCGCTCTGCTCCTGGGCCATCCGATCTTTCAGATAACGCAGCGTGCCGCTGTTGTTCAGCGGATGAATATCGCAGGCGATGAGCTGCGCCAGTCCCCGCACCTTGGCGCGAGCGATCGGATCTTTGGGCAGCAACGGCGGCTCGGGATGCGTCTCGTCCAAATATTCGATGATGGCGAGCGACTGGATCAAAACTTCGCCGCCGGGCGCGACCAGCGCCGGCACCCGCATTTGCGGATTGACGGCGCGGAATTCCGGCCGCCGGTTGTGGCCGCCGTCCTTGACCAGATGCACCGGAACCATGTCATAGCTCAGCCCCTTCAGGTTGAGCGCGATGCGCGCGCGGTACGCGGCCGACGAACGGAAGTAGGAGTAGAGCTTCACGGCGTTCTCCCTCAGTCATTCCGGGTTCGCGCGTGACGGCGCGCCCCGGCATGACGGCAATTTATTCTATTCCTCCTTCCGCTCCGCCTCCATCTCGGCGACCAATTGCGCCGACCGCGCGGTAAGCTGCCGCACGGCGCGGCGCCCAGCAAAGGTCCGTCCTCACTCAGGCGGCGGCGCGGCTTGAAGATGGACGAACTCACCGCTCCGTGCAACGCGGGATAGGTGTTCCACGTTCGCCTGTGTTATGCTGATGACAGGCGTCTCAAAATGGCGCCCGAACGGGGGGAGATGTTTCATGTCGGAAATAGCTGCACCGCGTCCGCTGGTGCCGGCGTTTGCGGGTATCTACAGTGCGTTCGAGCCGCTCGTCCTGCCGCTGTTGCGCTTCACCATGGGCGTGATCCTGATGCCGCACGGCTGTCAAAAATTGTTCGGCTGGTTCGGCGGCGCCGGATTCGAAAAGTTCATCGGCTTCTTCGACAAGATGGGTTGGCATCCGGCGGCGTTCTGGGTGGCGCTGGTGGCGCTGACCGAACTGGTCGGCGGCTTTCTCCTGGCGATCGGCTTTCTCACCCGCTTTGCCGCGGCCGCCATCGTCATCTTTATGCTCAACGCGGTGTGGGCGACCTCGGCGAAAGGGTTTTTTTGGACCCAGGGCGGCAGCGAGTACTCGATCCTGATCGGGATCGTGGCGCTGGTGTTTCTGGTGCGCGGCGGCGGCCGCTTCTCGGTCGATCACGCGCTGGGCCGCGAACTATAGGGCGCAGGAACTGACACGCCGCGTCCGACCTGCGAACGCGAATAGCGAGTGGCGAATAGCGAATAGTGGGAGGCGAATGGTCCATTCGCCATTCGCTACGCGCCATTCGCTATTCGCGTTTTCCGCTTCGTTGTGAGTTATCGCGTACACTCAATCGCGACGAAGCGGTCGCAACGGCTGCCGTTGCAGGAGCTGCTGCCGTCCGACGGGATGGCGCCGGTGATGTCGTCGCGGTCGACCTTGCGGAACGACAGCGCCTGGGCGAATTCGTGCGAGCGGCAATAGGAATTGGCGACGGTGCGGCCGCACGGCGCGCCGCTGGCGAGGCAAGCGTCGACGCCGTAGCCATCGGCCTGGTTGGCGATGATGAAGAGCCGCTTTTCGGCGTGGGCGGTGCCCAGCATCAGCGCGGCGACGGCCGCCGCGGCAATCAGCGAACGCATGAACCCCCCTCAGGCGGCCAAGGCGCCGCACAATGGGTTGCAATGGAGCATAAGAATGCGTCGGTGGGGTTGAGGTTTCGTTAACCGGCGCAGGTTCGGCGAGCGCTTTCGGCTTTCCCACGCCGGCCGCCGCGGCGCAAGCGGAGGCGGCGAAAGGCGCGGCCTGTCCACAGCGCCCCGCGGGCTTCGTGATCGACATCCGCTCGTCCCCCGCTTTCGCGCATAGGCGCTAACATAGCTGCGTTTCCCGGGCGCAGCGCAGCAAAAGCGCGTAAACGCGCTTATGGCGCTGCACCGCATCCGGGAAACAGGCCTATGTTAGCGCCTATGCGCGAAGGCGGGGACCCAGTCCTGGATTCCCGCTTTCGCGGGAATGAGCGGAAGGGAGCAAGGGGCGACCTTGACGCGCCCGCTTTCCTCGCCCATTCTCCGCGCCATGTACGGCCTTAACCTTATCTGCGGCATTTGCCGGGAGATTATCGGCTAGCGACAACGCTGGCTGCGGCCGTCTTTATCTCCTGTTCGAGAA
>JASHPU010000213.1 GCA_030037885.1 Xanthobacteraceae bacterium
GCCTCGGCCACAGATCGTAGCGCTTGCCGAGGTAGGGCAGGATGGCGGTGTTCTCGGTCAGCGGCTCGCCGTCGTCGAGGCGCAGCGCCGGCACGCGGCCGAGCGGATGAATTTTCAGGTAGGCCTCGGTGCGCTGCTCGCCACCGGCGAGGTCGACCTTCCTGGCTTCGTATTTGTCGCCGCTCTCTTCGAGCACGATGTGCGCCGCCATCGAGCACGCACCAGGAGCGTAAAACAGCGTCAGCATTGCCGAAATCCTCCCCGCTCACTAAAAGGCCGCTGCTCGGCGCCGGCCGCCGGAGCAGTGTGCCGCCTGAATGGAACGTCCACTATAACGGATGGCGGCAGATCGCGGCATCGGCAAAGCGCCGTCCACCTATGCGCTCTTGACGGCCTTTCGACGAATATTGACTCCGCCGCCCAATCGCTTCCGAATAGGGCCGGAGACACGCCCATGATCAAGAAATTCCACGTTCTCTATGTCGGCCAGATCGAGCTCGACCATGTCGGGCTTGACGGCACGCCCGCCAACGAGCGGCGCTATTCGGACCAGGAGCTGCGCCAGGCCTTTTTCACCGCGCGCGATGTCGCCCGGCTCATGGACGAGCTCGGCTTCGACGTGCTGTGGACCGCCGAGCATCATTTCCAGCGCGAAGGCTACGAGGTCTTTCCCAACCTGATCCAGCTCGGCCTGTGGCTCGCCACCCAGACCAAGCGTTTGAAGTTCGGCTGCGCCTTCAACATCCTGCCGATGTGGCACCCGATCCGGCTGGCCGAGGATTACGCCATGGCGGACATCGTCACCGACGGCCGCATCGTCATGGGCGTCGGCCGCGGCTATCACACCCGCGAGGTCGAAACCTTCGGCGCGCCGCTCCTCGACGCTGCCAAGAACCGCGAGCTGTTCGAAGAGCAGTTGCAGCTACTGCTGACCTGTTTCAACCAGCAAACCTTCCATCACAAGGGCAAGTTCTACGAATGTCCGCCGCCGGTGGAGTATCGCGGCTATAAGCTCGCCGACGTCACCATGGTGCCGCGCCCGAAACATCTGCCGGTTGAGATCTGGATGCCGATCGCCAGCGGCAAGACCATCGAGCTGATGGCGCAAAACGGCTTGAAAGCCATGGTGACGCTCAACGGCGAGAAAATCCTCGATGACGTCATCCGCGCCTATCAGGCGGCCTGCCTCAAGCACGGCCGGCACAAGCAACTCGGCGAGGACGTGATCTGGGGCGCCGGCGTTTATCTCGCCGACAGCCGCCAAGCGGCTATGCGCGAACTCGAACCGGCCCACGACGAGCGCTTCAAATGGTTCGCGCCGTTCGGTTTCGTGCGCTACGCCGACGAGCAGGGCCGCACCTGGGGCTCGCCGGGCGCGCCGACTACCGTGCCGAAACTCGCTGACGGCGTGAAGCAGAAGGCGTGGTTCTGCGGACCGCCCAAGGAGGTGATCGACGGCATCAAGTCGATCGAGGCGAAATATCCGGGGCTCGAGCATTTCATGATCCACTGGGCCGAAGGCCTCGGGCCCGAGGCGTTCAAGGAACAGTTGCGCTGGTTCGCCAAGGACGTGATGCCGGCATTCAGGCGGGCGTGACGCCGTGCTCCTTGCTCCGACGACGCGGCCTGGTTCGACGCCTGCGTGAAAGTGGCGGATCGGGTGCGTGGCCATGCCGAGAGTTTCCGCACCCCGAAGCTCGGCATCGCGGTGATGTGGAACTGGCTGGAGCAGAAGCTGCCGGCATGAGTGCCGGCGCCCCGGAAGGACGTTGCATTGGCTGATTTCGATCTCGCCGTCATTGGCGGCGGCATCAATGGCGCCGGCATCGCCCGCGATGCCGCCGGCCGCGGCTTGCGCGTCGTGCTGTTCGAGCAAAACGATCTCGCCTCCGGCACGTCGTCGGCGTCCTCGAAGCTGATCCATGGCGGCTTGCGTTATCTGGAACACGGCGAATTCCGGCTGGTGCGCGCGGCGCTCGCCGAACGCGAAATCCTGCTGCGCGCGGCGCCGCATCTGATCCGGCCGCTGCGCTTCGTGCTGCCGCTCGATCCGGCGCGCCGCTCGCCGTTGCTGCTGCGGCTCGGCCTTCTGCTCTACGACTGGATCGGCCGGCGGCGGATTTTGCCGCCGACGCGCGAGCTCGATCTGGTGATCGACGCGGCCGGTCAGCCGCTGCGCAGCGCGTTCCAGCACGCTTTCGAATATTCCGACTGCTTCGCCGACGACGCGCGGCTCGTCGTGCTCAATGCGGTCGATGCCGCCGCGCGCGGCGCGGCGATCCGCACCCGCACGCGTCTCCAACGCGCCGAACGCAGCGAGGTCTGGCGGCTCGTCGTCAACGCGCGCGGCCGCCGCGACGAGGTGACCGCGCGGGTCTTGGTCAACGCTGCCGGCGCCTGGGTCGACACCGTGGCGGAGACGGTGCTGCGGCAAGGCTCGTCGCGGCCGCGCGTGCGGCTCGACAAGGGCAGCCACATCGTGGTGCGGCGGCTCTATGACCACGATCGCGCCTACATCCTGCAGGCGGCCGACCGCCGCGTCGTATTCGCCATTCCGCTCGATCGCGATTTCACCCTGATCGGCACCACCGACCGGAGCTTTTCCGGCGATCCGGCGACGGTCGCGCCTGCGGCCGAGGAGATCGATTATTTGTGCAGCGTGGTAAACGAGTATTTCCGCGCCTCGATCGCGGCGGCCGACGTAGTGTGGGCGTTCGCCGGCGTGCGTGCGCTTTACGACGACGGCGCGCGCAAGCCGCAGGACGTCGGCCGCGACTACGCCTTGACGCTCGACGAGCGCTTCGGCGTGGCGCCGCTCTTGACGGTTTATGGCGGCAAGATCACCACCTACCGGCGGTTGGCCGAAGACACGCTCGACCGCCTCGCGCATTTCTTTCCCCGCTCGCGGCGCTGGACCGCGCAGGCATCGCTGCCGGGCGGCGATTTTCCTTATGACGGCATCGACGCGTTGACCGGGCGCACGCTGCAACAATGGCCGTTCCTGGCCGACGACCATGCCAGGCGTTTGACCCATGCCTACGGCACGCGCGTCAGGGACGTGCTTGGCAACGCTACGCGGCTCGACGATCTCGGCCGACGCTTCGGCGCCGATCTCACCGCCGCAGAGGTGCGCTATCTGATGCGCAACGAATGGGCGCAAAGCGCCGATGACGTGCTGTGGCGCCGTTCCAAACTGGGCCTGCGCTTGAGCCCGGCGCAGGCGGCAGTGCTGGCCGGCTTCATGGCCGCGGAACTCGCGGCCAAGGCGAACGACGAGCCGTGATCGTTCAAATTTTATCGACCCCTTTCATTCGAATTTTATACGTAAGCGGGCAGAATAATGCCGAAAATCGCCTTTGCCCCGGTAAACCAGGCTCCGGTCATGACGCCGCTCAACGCCGAAATGTCCCAACGGCTTGCCGATCTCAAAGTTCTGATCGTTGACGACGAACTCACCATGCGCAAGGTCACGCGCTCACTGCTGCAGTCGATCGGCGTCAGCACGATCCTCGAAGCTCATGACGGCCGTGCCGGACTTGAAGCGGTCTGCACGCATACGCCCGATGTCGTCATCCTCGATTGGGAAATGCCGAGCCCGAATGGGCCGGAATTCATGCGCAAGGTGCGTTCGCCCGGCAGCTTTCCGTTTCCCGACGTGCCGATCATCATGCTGACCGCGTATGGCGAGCGCTCGCGCGTGGTCGAAGCGGTGCGGCTTGGCGTCAATGAATATCTGCTCAAGCCGGTGTCCTCGTCGGCGCTGCTCGCCCGCCTGATCGCCATCCTCGCAAAGCCGCGCCGGATGGTGAAGAAGGGCGATTACTACGGCCCCGAGCCGCGCGCCTTGTCGAGCTACAAACCCGATCCCGACGCCGGTCTCAGCAGCCAGATCGTGCTCATCAATTGAACTTCCGCCTCGCCGCGGATGGAGTGCGGCGCCGCCGTTCCGGATTACTTCGTCGCGGAGCTGGTCGTCGGGCCGGCCACTTCGGGCCGGACCCGTTGGCTCCTCGCAATGACGATATGCTGAATCACCTTAGCTTCATCATGCTCTAAAACGCAATCCAGCAGGTTTGATCGATCCATTTTACCAAGCCGCAACAAGGCTGTGGTTTGATCGTTCCCCGCAGGCTTCTGCCGCTTCTTAGATCAAGCCCCGGCTGCGCCGTCCGTCATGGCACCGATACAGACCAAGAAGGAAGTTGCCGGCCTCATCCAATCGCTGTCGGTGCTGGTGGTCGACGACAACCAGTACATGCGCAAGATGGTCCGC
>JASHPU010000214.1 GCA_030037885.1 Xanthobacteraceae bacterium
AATTTCTTGCCGGAGCCGCAGGGACAAGGTTCATTGCGGCCGGTCCTACTCACGCTTTTAGCGTCATGTGCGCTTCGCGCAGGAGTCAGCGCCGGCGCCGGACCGCCGATGTTGAAGCCAACGCCCGGTCCGAGATTGCGACGTTCGAGCTCGTTCATCAGCGCGCCAACTCGGAATTTCAGCGCGTCGACTTCCGATCGGTGCTCCACCGCCGTTCCTTGCGCGATCCATTTTTCAACGAGACGCGCAAAGGACTCGCTGGTGTCCCCGTTTGCTCGCGCAGCCGTACCGTCCGGTTTGATTGCAGCGCGGAGTGCATTTTGCGCGATGGCGAGCAACGGAGGTTCGCCGCGTCGTGAACCCGGTGGCGCAGATTGCACGGAGTATCTGACGCCAAAGTGTTGAACTTCGAGAAAGAAGGGATCGGGCCGCACCGGCTTGTAGATGTCGAAAACTTTGCCGACGGAAAGCGTTGCCGCGCTCTCCATCGGACCTATCCAGGAAACGTCATGATCGTTGAAAGACGGTTGGCGAACCCAGTGCGCCATTTGCTCTTGGGTTAAAAAGAAACAGCCAGCATGCGGATTGCTTGGTAGCTGAAATGTCTGGCGGCGTGCGTTCCAGACACCCTCTATCTCGTATTTTTGATTCGCACATCGAAATGGCTCCAGTAAGTGGCGCGGCAAGTCAAAGTCGACAATTACCTTCGCGGGAGTTCCTGTCGAAGCCAATTCGAAGCGAACCGGCGCCAGCAAACAGTTGGGGCCGAAGGTGTTCTGGAACCACAATAGCTTTTCGAAAAATGCAGGGTCACGAATGATTATGTCGTCTTCCAGATAGCAATAGAAATCGTACGAACCCAAGCGATCGCGAAGTAGAGACTGCGCGTGAAAAGGTATCCAGGGCGCTTTGCCGGTGACGTACTCGATCTCGAAGGTCTCCGGTGCGAGACCAAGCAGAGGCAGGATATTGTGATCACGCATCGTCATTATGACGATGTCGACGCGTCGCGGCGGCGCCACTCTATCGGCGTTGATCGTTTCACCGGAATATGTGCAACGATTGGGACCGAAATTTCCGAGAAGGGCTACGATCGTCTCATTGAGCGCGGCAATTTTTCCGATCGGTTCGATGTAGCTCGAATACCCCGGCGGTTTAAAATCAGGCGGGCTTGAACCAAAATAATGGGCAATTATTACGAGAATTCGCAACGAGACACCCAATTTTCATCTCGAATCCGCCTCAGAAAGACGAATTTTGCAAACCATTCGGGCCTTTCGTGCACCCGTGTTCGTACAAGTATAATCGGTAGTCGTCAACGCCAGTCAGGTCTACGGCGGTCATTGCGCCAACCCAAATGGGCAAGCAATGGTCATCAAATTGCGGTACAATTGCGTGGCGCTCGGCGGGAGCGGTGGGCCACGCACGGAGGGGCTCCTATGGAGCAAAAAGCCGACGAGATGACTTTGACGTTTCGCTGCCCGCCCGAGCTTGCCGGCGTGGTGCCGGAGCCGATCCCGGCCGTGCTCGGCTTGCCGGAATGGTTCAAAGCCATGCCGCAGCGGGTGGTCAACCCGCGCTCGGGCGACCAGCAGGAGACGCTCAAGCGCTGTCCACCCTTCATCGACGCCATGACCTACGGATTTCTTATCCCGTTGGCCACGGATCTGAAAGTGCAGGACGGCGAGTTCACCTGGAATAGCGATCTGCCGCCTGGCGCCGCCTCGGATGATGCGTTTTCACCGATCGATTTTCACGATCCGATCCAGGCGGTCGGGTCGCCGTTCTTCGACGACGACCGCTACATCATCAAGTTCGTCAACTTTTGGACCATCGAAGCGCCGCCGGGCTATTCGCTCTTGTTCACCCACCCGGTGAACCGCCGCGATCTGCCGTTCACCGCGCTGACCGGGCTGGTCGATTGCGACGCCTATCGCGACGTGCCGGTGCAATTCCCCGCGCATTGGCACGATGCCGCCTTCAACGGCGTGCTACCCAGGGGCACGCCCTTGGTGCAGTGCCTGCCGGTGAAACGTGAAATCTGGGCGGCGCGTTGCGCGGCACTGTCTCCCGAAGCGATGGAGCGGTTGAGCGATACCAACGATTCGCTGCGCCAGGAAACCGCCGTCTACCGTCGCAATTTCCGCTCGGCGAAGCGGTAGCTCAATCCCACCGCACTACCAATGACCCTCATCCTTCGAGGGCCGCTTCGCGGCCGCCTCAGGATGAGGTCAACAATGAGCACGCGGATGTCATCGCTTCGTTCCCAACAAAAACTCAGCGCCGGCACTCGGTTTAAGCCAGAATCGGCCGCGCGGCGCTTTCACCAGCGAGGACAGCGCGTAGGTGTAGTGCTTGGGATCGCCGCGCGCGGCGGTGCGGAAGCAGTCGTAGCCCGCCTCGAAATCGCCGAGCGCCAACAGGCAATGGCCGAGACTGATCCAAGCGCCCCAATGCGCCGGGCGTGCCATCAGGTATTGCCGCAGATAGGCTGCGGCCGGCTCGTTCTCGTGCAGCTCCTGGTGGGTCTTGCCGAGGCCGAACAGCGCATCGGGAAATCCGGGATAGAGCGCGAGCAGCCGGCCGAACACCGCTTTCGCGTCCGCATGCTTGCGGCGCTCGAGCAGCAAAAAGCCAAGCTGTGCGTGCAGCGCTGATGCCATCGGCGCGGCGTCGACGCCACGCTTGAGCGTTGCGGCGGCCTCGTCGTAGCGCTTGAGCGAAATCAGAAGCTGGGCAAATTCGGCGAACGCCGGCGGATACGGCGGCGTTCGCTTGACGGCGCGGCGCAGCCGCGACGCCGCGTCGTCGGCGCGGCCGGCAAGCCGGAGAGAGAGCGCAAGCTCGGTGTCGAGCTCGGCATCGTGGCTTAGGCGTGCCGCCGGCTCCAACAGCGCGATCGCGTCGGCCGCCCTGCCCTGCAGGCGCACCGCGCGGCCGGCAATCTTCAACGCCGCAACGTGGCGCGGATCGGCCTTTAGCACCTCGCCGGCCAAGCGCTCGGCATCGCCGGGGCGCTGGGCGTTGAGCGCCATGACGGCTTGCTGCAGCAGCCCGTCGAAGCGGCCGGGTATTTGGTCTCCCTGGCGATGCTGGGGCGGCTTCGTCATTGGGCCGGGCTTTTCGTTCCGTCGCCGGCAGCGCCGCCCTTGCGCACGCCGAATTGATACATGCCGGCGAAAGTTTGCGGCGCCTCGTATTCGAAGGCGCGCCAACGATCCAGGTCCGTGATGGCGGACGGATCGGGAAAGCGCGCGCGGAATTGGTTCATGAACGGCGTCGGCAGAAGGAAGCCGGTAAATTGCAGGCCGTTGGCGACCAGAAACGCCTTGATCTCGGGCAAGGTCATGCGGTGCTCCTGGACGTGGAACAGCAGATCGCGACAGGCGCTGAGCGAAAAGAAATCCGACAATACCGCGAGCGACTTGAGCAACGACCCGTCCGGCGTGGCCAAAATCTCCTCGCGGCAGCGCCGGATATCGGCCGGTGTCGGCTGATAGCCGCGCTGCGCGATCAGTTCGCGCGCGGCGACCACGTTGCGGCGCGCCGCCGCGCTGTACAGACCGACCTGCATGGCACCGCCCGGCCGCAGCAGCGATAGCAGCACACGCCAGCCTGCCCATGGATCGGCAAGATGATGCAGCACGCCCGAGGCGCCGATGAAATCGAATTGTTGCCGTCCGAGCGCCGCAAGCTTCATGATATCGGCGTGAGCGAACTCGACGTTGGCCAGACCAATCGTTTGCGCCATGCGTTTGGCGTAGCCCAGGCTGGCAAGGCTGAGGTCGATTGCGAGGATGCGCGCCTTCGGCCGCGCCCGCGCGAGCTCGATCGTGACCAAGCCGGTGCCGGAGCCGGCGATGAGAATGTCGAGGCTCTGCTGCGGCAAGTGGTCCTTGAGCACCAGCGGCAGGGCCGGCGGTCCGGCCTTGGTCCAGCGCGGATATGGATTTTCCTCGTATTGTTGGCGCACCGCTTGCGACGAGCCGCCGCCGATCTCGGTCAGCGCCGGAATGGTGCCGGCAAGGCGGCGCTCCTCAAGGGGCTCCTCGACCTGTTGGACCAGCAATTCGCGTATCTCTGGCGGCCAGGAGCGGACCAGCAAAGCCGCCGCATTCGCCAACGTGTGCAGCGGAAAATAGCTGCCGACCAAAGCAGGCCAGCTTGCCGGGCATGGCGCGTCCGCCGCCAGCACCTGGTCCAAAGCTGCGCGCAATTCGCCGGCCCGTTCCGCCTCGTCTGGGCTCACCGAAAAAACGTACTCGTTGATGAAGCACTGCCGCGCCACCGCGCAGGAGAGCCGGAGCAAATCTTCATCCGTCGCCGCATCGGATCGGTTCGTCGCCAACAGAGCATGGCGAACGTTGACCACCAGCCGCTCGAGAGCGACGTCGCTGATGGGCGCCGACTGCAAGGTGAGGCAGAACAACGGATCTTGCGCCAATGCCGCAACGCGCGGGGCGGCCAGCACTTCGGCCGCCGGCAGGCGAGCGGGCCACGCCGCAGCGGCGCGGGCGATGATCTCGTTGATACGCGCGTCGTGCCTCATCACCGTGATCGCAAGGATCATCAACTCGTGGGGACGCACCCAGCCTTCGCGCAGCGCGCGTTCGATGAGATCGCGGCCGCGGGCGTGGGTCGTCGCGAGATCTGCAAACCTGAGCGCATCGATCAGAAGCGCCCGCGTCTCCGCCGTCTCGCCGAGAGCGAGCGAGCGCAAAAGCGCGTCGATCGCAGCCGCCGGATTGCCGGCGGCCAGGCACTGCTTGCCGCGGCTAAACCACGCCTCGGCCGAATTCGGCGCCGCCGCAATCGCGGCATCGACGCTTTGCCGCGCCGCATCGTGGCGGCCAAGCTCTGACAGCAATGTCGCGCGCAAGGCATGCGCCGGCGCAAGATCCGGCTTGCAGGCGATGGCTTTTTCCAGGCTGGCCACCGCCTCGCCGCGCCGGCCCAGCGCGTTGAGCGCGACGCCGCGGTTGAACCAATCCTCGGCGCGGTCCGGCGCCGCGGCCAAAGCGCGGTCGTAGGCCTCGACCGCCTCGCCATGGCGCCCGAGGTCGCTCAACAGGTCGGCGCGGTGGCCGTGCGCCGCCGCGAGATCCGGCGCCAGTGCGAGCGCGCGGTCGAAGCTTGCCAGCGCTTCGTCGCGGCGGCCGAGCGCGCTCTGCGCGCGGCCGAGCAGTACGTGGGCGCGCCCATGGGCCGGCTCACTGGCAAGCGCGTTGCACGCGCGCTCGGCGCCCTCAGCGAAACGACCCTGCCGGCAGGCGATCAGGCCGAGATAGTAGTGCGCGTCGGCATGGCGCGGCTCGGCGGCCAGCAGCGCCGCATAGCGGGCCGCCGCCTCCGCCACGGCGCCGCGCCGGTGCAGCGCCAAGGCTTCCTGGAGCAAATCCAACGGTACGGAAACGGCCATGCCCTTTAGTAGCCCGGATTGCGCTTCGCGCAATCCGGGATTCGCCCGCATCGTTCTCACGGCCGTTCCCCGGATTGCAAAGGCGCAATCCGGGTTACGAAAAATCCCCGGCGGGAGAGCCCGCCGGGGATCGCAGAACTTTTATGCCTCGATCAGGCGATCAGGGCAGGAAGTCCTTGTGCATGCGGATCGTGAAGTTCCAGTTGCTCTCGTTGGAGACAGTCGTCGCGCCCGAGTTGGCGAGCGTGAGCGGCGCGGTCAGGGCGTTGCCGGGCAGCGTGCCGCTGATCATCTGCTGGTAGATGGCTTCCACACCGATGTAGAAGCTCTTGGTCACGTCCCACTGCAGCCGGGAGCCGACGCCCCAGAACGACCAGTTGTTGTTGCACGCAGCAGCCGCAACCGCCGCCGAGCCGGCACCAGCGCCGGCGCCTTCAGCCGCACACAGCATGGCGTTAGCGCCCGAGCCGTAGCTCTCCGCCATGTAGGAGCCGACGAGTGACTGGTGCCATTGCGGCGTCCAGTAGTGCTCGTAAGCGGCGTCCACTTCCCAGGCCGTGGTCATCAAGCAGCCGGTTGCGGTGCCGGCGGCAAGCGTGCCGCCATAGACGCAATCGGTGCCGACGCCGAAGGCCTCGTCCGCTCCGTCCACCACCGCATTGCTGAGGTTGGAGCTCGGGGACCACAAATACTTCGTGGCGCCCTCGGTGTAGAGAACCTGGGCGATGACATTGTCCCCAGGCGCAACGAACGGCGTGTTGATCTTGATGCCGCCGCCGGCCACCCAGCCCCACTGATCGCCCGGATGCCCGGTGATCGGAGTGGCGCCGTAGAGCGCCGGGTTGAGCTGATGCGCCGCCGCCATGACCTGGGCACTGCCCCAAGCCTGGTCGACGCGCAGGTTGCCGATGATGTCCGGGTACTGCCAGCCACCATAGCCGTTGCCCGACGTCAATCCCGTCGGGATCAGCGCACCATTGCTGAGCGGCGCCGCCGGACCGCCAACACCGGGGCCGGGGCTCATCGCGATGATCTGCGCGCGCCGGGATTCTTCGGCCGACAACGTCGCCGACACGCCGCCACCGAGCTGAGCCGTATAGGCCCACACCCACCAGCCGCCGTCGCCGGTGTCTTCGCTCGGCAGGTTGCCCGCGCGGTACAGATACGCCGCAGCCGGGTAGAAGTCGAAGAACGACACCGCGAGACCGGCGGTGAAACCGGCCCATTGCACGTAAGCGCGGTTCGAGCTGAACTGCGCCGACGGGAACTCGTTGCCGCTGTTGTTCGACGAGATGCCGACCGCGATGTAACCGCGCGCGACGCCGTAAGCCGTCTGCTCGCGGGCGTCGGCCGTGATGTAGCCGCGCTCACGAGTCCAAAGATTTTGGGTGGAGCGGCCGTTGTAGTCGCCGGTCTGGAACGTGCCGCTCGTGGAACTGCCGTTGATGCCCCACGTCGCTTCAGCGCGCACCCAGCCGCCGATCTTCAGGCACATGTCCGTGCCCGGCATATAGTAGAACCCCGCCCCGTAGAGGCTGCAGATCTTCACGTATTGGACCGGTTTGGCCTTAACGGGAAGATCGGCTGCCTGACCTGCAGTGACCGCAACCAAGCCAGCCGCAGAGCCGAGGAGGAGGCTTCTTACCATCTTCATTGTGAACCTCCAGTTTGTTTGCCGTGGGAGGGTTCCGATGCCGCCGGGTGCTGACGCCCCCTGGTTAGGTCCCCTGGTCCCCAAATTTCCCTTCCGTTCTTTCCTTTGGACGGAAACACACGGACGGTCGACTTGGGGTTCCCCCCTCCGTCGCACCGTCACATTAGACGCTCAGTTCCACCACGCAATGAATAACAGCCCAACTCACAGTCGGGATGTGCCGTTTTCCGCGATGTGTTGCGTAAACGCCACGAAATCCGGCACTCGGCCGCGTTTGCCGCAGGATTCGCCGCGCGCCCTAGTTGAGAGGAAATGAGGCGGTGAATCAATGATTTACGGGTCGGCGGAGCCGGCATGTCCGCAGAATGACCTTCGGCATGGTCCCCTCCCAAAAGCGAATCAATGCCGGTCGACTCGCTTATCGACCAATCCAAAGGAATCCCCCGAATTCAATCGGGCGGAACATGCTCTGGCTGTGGAGCGTCAGGAGGTTATGCTCGGTTAAGCCGAGGCGGCTGATGGGTGTGTTGGCCCTGAAGGCTGGCATGGGCGCGATGCCAGTTATGGCGACGCAGCCAAATCGGTAGCTCGGCGGCGCGTTGTTCGGAATCGAGATAGCCTTGGCGTAGTCCCATTCGCGCAAGGCGGTTTGCACGAAGCGTTCCGCCTTTCCCTGGTTTTGGGCGGGTAGGGTTTTGTCCGTAGATGCTTGATCTTGAGCAGGCGGAGGGCCTTGGCATAATGGCGGGAGCGGAAGCTGGTACCGTTGTCGGTCATGATGCGCTCGACCTTGACGCCATGTGCTCTGAAGGAGCGCAGGGCATTGAACAGAAGCGCAGACGGAAACGCCGCTTTTCATCGGGCCTGATTTCTGAATAAGCCAGACGCGAGCGACCGCCGATGGCGAGATGCAAGGGCACCCAGCCGACCCCGCGGCTGTTGCTCTGACCTGCGCGATCGCCGGTGCTGCGATGGCCGATCTGATGTCGATGTGGATGATCTCGCCGGGTCGATCGCGAATCACTGAGGTGCGGCAACATCAGCATTCCCGGCCGGGACCGAATGGACAACCTCCCGAAAGTTCGCATCTCGTCCTGTCGATCGGTGAAAATCTTCAATTAGAAAAGTCGATCCTTCCACGTCTTGGGCGTGCGCTCATTGACGATTTCCAAGTCCACGTGATAGCGAAATGGTCGAGCACCTTTCCTTCGGATGAAGTCGATCATTGCCTGTA
>JASHPU010000215.1 GCA_030037885.1 Xanthobacteraceae bacterium
GCTTCGGAAGTCACCCGCGTCGCCCGCGAGGTCGGCACCGAGGGACTGCTCGGCGGCCAGGCGCAGGTGCCGGGCGTCGCCGGCACCTGGAAGGATCTGACCGATACCGTCAACGTGATGGCCGCCAACCTGACCGAACAGGTGCGCGGCATCGTCAAGGTGGTGACGGCGGTGGCCAACGGCGACCTGCGGCAGAACCTGGTGGTGAAATCGAAGGGCGAGGTCGCGGCGCTCGCCGAGACCATCAACAACATGATCGATACGCTTGCCACCTTCGCCGATCAGGTGACCACGGTGGCGCGCGAAGTCGGCGTCGAAGGCCGCCTCGGCGGCCAGGCCAACGTGCCCGGCGCCGCCGGCACCTGGAAGGATTTGACCGGCAACGTCAACCTGCTGGCCGCCAACCTGACCACGCAGGTGCGCGCCATCGCCGAGGTCGCCACCGCGGTGACCAAGGGCGACTTGACGCGGTCGATCCAGGTCGAAGCGCGCGGCGAGGTCGCCGAGCTCAAAGACAACATCAACACGATGATCGACAACCTGCGGCTCACCACCGACCGCAACACCGAGCAGGATTGGCTCAAGACCAACCTGGCGAAATTTACCAACATGCTGCAGGGCCAGCGCGATCTGACGACGGTGGGCCGGCTGTTACTGTCCGAGCTCACCCCGCTGGTCAACGCCCATCAGGGCGTGATCTATCAGGTCGAGCCTGAGGAATCGCAGGCACTCAAGCTGCTGTCGGCCTACGCCGACGACGGCGCCAACGGCCATCCGCAATCGCTGCACATGGGTGACGGCCTGATCGGCCAGTGCGCCGTCGACAAGCGCCGCATGCTGATCACCGACATGCCCGCGGGCGCGGTGCCGATCGCTTCGGCGCTGTTCAAGGTCAGCCCGCGCAATTTGATCGTGCTGCCGGTGCAGTTCGAGAACCAGGTCAAGGCGGTGATCGAGCTCGCCTCGATTCACGAGTTCACCACGCTGCAGACCATGTTCCTCGAGCAGCTCACCACCTCGATCGGCATCGTGCTCAACTCGATCGAAGCGACCATGCAGACGGAGGGGCTGCTCAAGCAATCGCAGCAGCTCGCCGGCGAATTGCAGGCGCAGCAGAGGGAGCTGCAGCAGACCAACGAGCAGCTCGAGCAGAAGGCGCAGCAGCTTGCCGAGCGCAACGTCGAAGTCGAGCGCAAGAACCAGGAAATCGAGCAGGCGCGCCGCGCTCTGGAGGAGAAGGCCACCGAGCTGGCGCTGACCTCGAAATACAAGTCGGAATTCCTGGCCAACATGTCGCACGAGCTGCGCACGCCGCTCAACTCGATCCTCATCCTCGGCCAGCAGCTGTCCGACAACCCGGAGGGCAACCTCACCGACAAGCAGGTCGAATTCGCCAAGACCATCCACGGCGCCGGCACCGACCTGCTCAACCTGATCAGCGACATTCTCGACCTGTCGAAGATCGAATCCGGCACGGTCACGGTCGATGCCGAGGACGTGTTCTTTGCCAATCTGGTCGACACGGTGGCGCGGCCGTTCCGCCACGAGGCGGAGACGCGCCAGCTGTCGTTCGAGGTTCACCTCGATCCCAACCTCGGACGCAACATCTTCACCGACTCCAAGCGCCTGCAGCAGGTCCTGAAAAACCTGCTGTCGAACGCATTCAAGTTCACCGCGCAGGGCGGCGTGCGGCTCAACGTCAGCGCCGCGGCGGGCGGCTGGAGCGGCGATCATCCGGTGCTCAGCCAGGCGCCCGCGGTGGTCGCGTTCGAGGTCACCGACACCGGCATCGGCATTCCGCCGGAGAAACAGAAGATCATCTTCGAGGCGTTCCAGCAGGCCGACGCCTCGACCAGCCGCAAATACGGCGGCACCGGGCTGGGGCTCGCCATCAGCCGCGAACTGGCCAACCTGCTCGGCGGCGAAATCCATCTGCGCAGCGCGCCCGGTTCCGGCTCGACCTTCACGCTCCACCTGCCGATCAAGTATGTCGGACCGAGCGCGGCGATCCAGGCCGCCGGCACCGGCGTGGTGCCGGCCGCCCAGCTTGGCGGCTTGCATATTGCGCCCGAGCGCACGGTCGAGCCGATCCCGGACGACCGCGGCGATATCCAGCCCGGCGACCCGATCCTGCTGATCGTCGAGGACGATCCGCATTATGCCCGCATCCTGCTCGATCTCGCGCGCGACAAGGGTTTCAAGACGCTGCTGGCGATGCGCGGCGACGATGCCATCAATCTCGCCAAGCAGTATCAGCCGGCCGCGGTGTCGCTCGACGTATTCCTGCCCGACATGCTGGGCTGGAACGTGCTCAGCCAGCTCAAGCAGAACCCGCTGACGCGGCACATTCCGGTGCAGATCGTCACCCTCGACGAGGACCGCCAGCACGGCCTCGCCCGCGGCGCCTTCTCGTTCGTGACCAAGCCGACGACGCGCGAGGGCATCGCCGAGGCGCTTTCGCGCATCAAGGCGTTCGCCCAGCCGCGGCGCAAGCGGCTCCTGGTGATCGAGGACAATCGCGCCGAGCAGATGAGCATCCAGCAGCTGCTCGGCGCCGACGACATCGAGATCGTCGACGCCGAAACCGGAGAGAAAGCGCTGACCATCCTCAAGGATCGGCCGTGCGATTGCGTGGTGCTCGACCTCAAGTTGCCCGATATGTCGGGCTTCGAGGTGCTCGAGCGCATGCGCGCCGACCGTGCGCTCGCCGACGTTCCGGTCGTGGTGTTCACCGGCCGCGAGCTGTCGGCGGAGGAGGACGCGCAGCTGCACACCATGGCGCGCAGCATCGTGGTCAAGGGCGTGGAATCGCCGGAGCGGCTGCTCAACGAGACGGCGCTGTTCCTGCACCGCGTCATCACCGATCTGCCGGCCGAGAAGCAGCACATGCTGGAGCAGCTCAATTCCTCCGACGAGGATCTGGTCGGCCGCACCGTGCTCCTGGTCGACGACGACCCGCGCAACATTTTCGCACTGGCCAGCGCGCTGGAACGCCGCGGCATGAACGTGCTCACGGCGACCACCGGCCGCGAGGCGATCACGCTGATCGAGGAGACGCCGTCGCTGGCCATCGTGCTGATGGACATCATGATGCCCGAAATGGACGGTTATCGGACCATCGAGAACATCCGGCAGAACCGGGAACACCGCCGCCTGCCGATCATCGCGCTGACCGCCAAGGCGATGAAAGGCGACCGCGAGAAATGCTTGGAGGCCGGCGCTTCGGACTATCTTGCCAAGCCGGTGAATACCGAGCAACTGTTGTCCGCGCTGCGAATGTGGCTGCATCGCTAGGGCCGTCGCCATGGTCGACAAAGTCAACGTCCTTCTGGTCGACGATCAGCCGGAAAAGCTGCTCGCCTATGAAGTCATCCTCGACGATCTCGACGAGAATCTGGTGAAGGCGTCGTCGGCGCGCGAAGCGTTGACGTTCCTGCTCAAGAACGACGTCGCCGTGGTTCTCATCGACGTCTGCATGCCGGAGCTCGACGGCTTCCAGCTCGCCGAGATGATCCGCGAGCACCCGCGCTTTGCGAAGACGGCGATCATCTTCATTTCGGCGATCCAGGTGGAGGACGTCGATCGGCTGCGCGGCTACGAACTGGGCGCGGTGGATTACGTTCCGGTGCCGGTGGTGCCCGATCTGTTGCGCGCCAAGGTGCGGGTCTTCGCCGATCTGTTCCGCAAGACGCGCCAGCTCGAAAAGATGAACGTCGAGCTGGAGCGCCACGTCGCCGAGCGCACCGCGGAACTCGCGGCCTCGAACGCCAGGCTGTTGCAGAGCGAGCAGGGCCGCAGCCTGGCGCTGGCCGCAGGCCAGATGGGCTCCTGGGAATGGGAGGTCGGCGGTCAGTTGCTGAAATGGGACGAGGGCCAGTATCGTATTTTCGGCCTCGACCCGCGCCGCTTTACGCCCGCCGTCGAAAATATGCGCGGCCTGGTGCACCCGGAGGACTGGGAAGCGCTGCAGCAGACGGTCGAGCGCATGTCGAAGAGCGCGCGCACGCAGCAGACCGAGTTCCGCGTGGTGCGGCCGAACGGCGAGACGCGCTGGTGCACCGGCACCGCCGCCGCCAGCGTCGACGCCAACGGCAAGGTGGTGCGCGTCAGCGGCGTCACCATCGACATCACCGACCGCAAGGAAGCCGAGGAGCGCCAGACGCTGTTGGCGCGCGAAGTCGACCATCGGGCGCGCAACGCGCTCGCCGTCATCCAATCGATCATCCGGCTGACGCGGGCGAAGAGCGTCGACGACTACGTCACCGCCATCGAGGGCCGCATCAAGGCGCTGGCGCGCGCCCACACGCTGCTCTCGGATTCGCGCTGGCACGGCGCCGACCTTGCCACGCTGGTCGGCGAGGAGCTCGCGCCCTATCGCACCGGCGACAAGGTCAGTCTGAATGGTCCGGACATTTCGCTGCAGCCCTCGACCGCCCAGGGCCTGGCGCTGGCGCTGCACGAGCTCGCCACCAATGCCGCCAAGCACGGCGCGCTGTCGTCGACCAGCGGCAAGCTCAGCCTCACTTGGCAATTGCGTACGGACGCCCTGGTGCTGCAATGGACCGAGAGCGGCGGGCCGCCGATTACGCCGCCGACGTCGCGCAGCTTCGGCCTGCGCGTCATCCGCGCCAGCGTCGAGCAGCAGCTCGATGGCGAGGCGACGTTCCAGTGGGAACCGAACGGGCTGTGCTGCAGCTTCTCGATCCCGCGCCGCGAGGCGATGAAAGCGCGCGAAGCCGCCGCGTCGCCGCAGCTGGCGAGCCTCAACGGCAGCGGCGCCAGCCTGAGGGTCGGCGGCCGGCCGCGCGTGCTCGTGGTCGAGGACGAGGCGCTCGTCGCCATGATGATCCAGGAATGCCTCGGCGATTTCGGCTATCAGGTGGTCGGCCCGATCGCCACCGCAACCGAGGCGGCGGTGCGCGCCAAGGACGGCAATTTCGAAGCTGCCGTGCTCGACATCAATCTCGGCGACGGCGCGGTCTATCCGATCGCCGACATGCTGGCGGCGCGCGGGGTGCCGTTCGTCTTCGTCACCGGCTATGACGCCGAGAGCGTCGACCCGCGCTTTCGCAATGTTCCCATTCTGCAGAAGCCGATCGAGCGCGACGTGCTGCAACGGGTTTTTGTCGTCGCCGCGAAGGCTGCGGTCGCCGGGTGAGGCCGAGGGCGGGAACGCGCGCCGAGCGTCGCTACCGCACTGCTGGCCGGACCGAGATCGGCCGCTCCGCGTCTGCGCTCGATGCGGCGTGCGGCATCGATCAGGTCGCCGGCGCCGGGTCGGCCGGCGCGGGCACTTGCGACTTGCCGCGCGCGGTGCCGAACATGACGCCCCGGGCCTCGGGACCGAACGCGGTGAGGATCGCGATCACGATTGCTACGATACCGGCGACGACGGCGAGCGCAAAGGCGTAATCGCCGCCGTAATGGGCAGCGATGCCGGCCTGCAGCGTGGCGTTGACCGAGGCGATGAGGTTGCCGATCTGATAGGTGAAGCCGGGGAACGTGCCGCGTGCGGCGTCGGGCGACAGCTCGTTGAGATGCGCCGGAATCACGCCCCAGGCGCCCTGCACCAGGACCTGCATCAAAAACGCGCCGACCGCGAGCCAGAACGCGGTCGTCGAAAACGCCCATAGCGGCAGCACGGCGAGCGAGACGAGCGCGGTGACCACGATGATGAGGCGTCGGCCGAACCGCTCCGACAGCGCGCCGAACGAGATGCCGCCGATGATGGCGCCGATATTGTAGATCACCGCGATCAGACCGACCGCGTGCGGGGAGAGGTGATGCTGAACCTGCAGGAAGGTCGGATAGAGGTCCTGCGTGCCGTGGCTGAAGAAATTGAACGCGGTCATCAGCACCACGGCATAGATGCCGAGCCGCCAATGCGATTTCAGCACGGCGATGGTTTCGCTGCCGGCGGCCCGCGGCGTCCAGCTCGGCGATTCCGGCACGCTGCGCCGGATGTAGAACACCAGCAGCGCGGGAACGACGCCGACCATGAACATGCCGCGCCAGCCGATATACTGGAACAACAGAGCGTAGACGATCGAGGCGAGGAAATAGCCGGCCGGATAGCCTGATTGCAGCAGGCCGGAGACGATGCCGCGGGCCTGCAACGGGATCGATTCCATGGTCAGCGAGGCGCCGACGCCCCATTCGCCGCCCATGGCGATGCCGTAGATCGCGCGCAGCACCAGAAGCGCGGCGAGGCTCGGCGCGAAGCCGGAGGCGAACTCGATTGCCGAGTAGAACAGCACGTTGATCATCAGCATCGGCCGGCGCCCCCAGCGGTCGGCAGCGCGGCCGAACAGAAACGCGCCGACCGGCCGCATGGCCAACGTGAGCAGGAGGGCGAAGGTGACGTCGGTGATCTCGGTATGGAATTCCTGGGCGATGTCCTTGAGCACGAACACCATCAGGAAGAAGTCGAAGGCATCGAGCGTCCAGCCGAGGAAGCTCGCCGCGACGACGTGCTTTTGTTCCCTGGTCCAGCCTGACAGCGCGGCAATGCGCATGGCGTTCCTCCGCGGCGGAATGAGAAAGGCGGCCTCCGCCATGCGCCGTCTTGCATTTATAGGTATGCGCGATTTCCGCCTGGACAACGGCGCGGCGCGCCCGGTTTCTTTCTGGGAGCCAAGCGACGACTTCGCGCTTCGGCGTGACTCAAACCGCGCCGTAGCGCGCGCAGCGAGCGCAGGCGGGTCGCTCGCAATGACGAGCGAGTGGATCGACCTGAAATCATCATGCGCCGGCGGACGTTGCTGGCTTTTATGAGTACGCGTCCAGGTCAGTATCGCTGCGGCGCTTCGCCTGCCGGCCGTCGCGGCACGATCAGGTGGGCGGTGAAAATTTGCACCGGCTCGTCATTCTGGTTGAGCGTGGTGCTTTGTGCGCGAATGAGCCCGCGGTCCGGCCGTGATTTCGACGGCCGCACCTCCAGCACTTCGCTCGTCACGCGCAGTTCGTCGCCCGGCCGCACCGGACGCGGCCAGCTCAGTTGATCGAAGCCGACGGCCAAAATGCCGCCGGCCGGCTTGAATTCGCCGTCGACCAAAAGCCGCATGGTGATCGCGGCGGTGTGCCAGCCGCTCGCCACCAAGCCCTTGAACGGCGACGTCTTCGCCGCTTCCTCGTCAAGATGATAAGGCTGCGGATCGAACTGTCTGGCAAAGGCGATGATCTGCTCCTTGTCGATCCGGTGCCGCCCGGAATGATAAATTTGCCCGACCGCGTAGTCTTCAAAATATTGCACCGATATCCCCCGTGCCGTCTGCTCGCAAACGAGGCGCCCCGCGCTACCGCCGCGGCTTGATCAGCCCGAACGTGGCGCCTCGTTCGTCATTCCGGGGCCGAGCGCAGCGAGGCGCCCGGAATCCATAATCCCAGCGCTGGGATTATGGATTCCGGACTCGCCGCTTCGCGGCGATCCGGAATGACGAATTGATTATTCGCCACAAAACTTACAGCGCCGCGATGGTCTGCACTTCGAGCAAATAATCCGGGTCGGCGAGCCGGCTGATGATCAGGAGCGTATTGGGCGGCGCGCCGCCGGGGAACATTTTGGCAAACTCGCGGCCGCGCCAGGCGCGGAACGCGGCGGCGTCCTGCTCGCGCACCAGAAAGCTGGTGAACTGCACGACGTTGCCCCAGTCGGCGCCGACCGAGCGCAGCGCGGTGTGAATGTTGGCATAGACCTGCGTGCATTGCGCATTGAAATCGCCTTTGCCGACGGTGGCGCCGCTGGTGTCGCTCGGCACTTGGCCGGCGATGAATACCACCCCCTGGGTCTTGGCGTGCGCAATATGGGTATAGGTTCCGGGCGGCTTGGCGAGACCCGCGGGATTGAAGATCTTGATGTCGGCCATATGGTCCTCCTTCTGGATCGATCGAAACTAAAACTCGGCGCGGGGGCCGGGATTGCTTCGCTCCGCTGGCAATGACGAGACAGTGCTCTACGCATAGCGCGAGAAATCGCGGCCTTCCTTGACCACGAATTCGAGCAGGAACGGCGCGCCTTGTTCGGTGACGCCGACCGCTTCCTTGATGCCGCCGACGATGTCGCCGGGCTTTGCCACGCGCCGCGCCGCGACGTTGAGGCCCTCGGCCACCTTGGTGTAATTGCCGCCGACCGTCATGGCGCCGTATTTCGCGTCGGAGACTTTCAGCACGTCGCGCTCGGCGCCCATGACGCCGTTGTTGAACACCACGGTCAGGATGGCGATGCGGTTGCGCGCCGCGGTCTCGATGTCCATGCCGGTCATGCCGATGGCGGCATCGCCCATGACGTTGATGCAGAGCTTTTGCGGCGCGGCGAGCTTGGCGCCCATGGTGATGCCGAGCCCGTAGCCGAGTTGGGTCGACTTGCCCCAGCCCATATAGGAGCCGGCCGCGGTGGTTTCCCAGAACGGAATCATCTGCTCGCGCGGCGAGCCGGAATCGTGAGTCATGATGACGTTGTCGCGATCGAGCGTGCGCATCATGTCGCGGATGACGCGATATTGATTGAGCGGCATCTCGTCGGAATCGAGCAGCTTCGCCCAGGACTCGAGCCAGGCCTTCTTGCCGGCCGCGACCTCTTCCTTGAGCGAATTGAGCGCATTGCCGCCGCCCGGCCCCTTCTGTCTGCCGATTTCGGCGAGCAGCGCGTCGATCACCAGCGCGGCGTCGCCGACCAATGCGTGATCGACCTTGTATTCCTTGTTGATGTCGCCCGGATCGTTGGTGGCGTGAATGATGATCTTTCCGGGCGGCACCGACGGCCCGAAATTCGTTACCGTGAGGCTCGAGCCGATGGCGAGCACGAGGTCCGCTTTGTTCATGAAATCGGCGTACACTTTCGAGCGCGAGCGCGTGGAGCCGCCCAGCGCGAGCGGATGGCTGTCGGCAATCGCGCTCTTGCCCGGATTGGTGGCGACGACCGGCGCCGGAATGAGTTCGGCCAAAGCCGCGAGCCGCTCGCCCGCTTCGGCGTAGTGCACGCCCTGGCCGGCCCACAGCACCGGATGTTTGGCGTTTAACAATGTGGCGACAGCTTTCTTGACCGCGTCCGGATCGGGCGCGGCGCGCTGCACCTCGACCGGCGTGTAGTCGAGCGGCCCCTTGAATTCGGCCTCGAACACCTCGTCGGGCACCTCGATCAGCACCGGCCCGGGCTTGCCGGAGCGCATGGCGTGATAAGCGCGCCGCATCAGGCTCGGCAGTTCCTGCACGTTGTGCGCCAGCGCGGACCATTTGGTGATCGGCCGATACACTTCGGCGGCGCGAAACACCGGGCGCACATATTGCCGCGACAGCGGCAGCCCGCCGGCGATGACCAGGATCGGCACGTTCTCGGAAAACGCCTGGGCCACGCCGGGAAACGCGTTCTCGATGCCCGGACCGGCCTGCGCACCGAACACGCCGTTCTTCTTGCCGCGCTTGATGCGGCTAAAACCGTCGGCAATGCCGACACCGACGCGCTCCTGCCGGCACAGGATCGGCCTTATGTCGATCGCAGCGCACGGCTCGATGGTTTGATTGCGCGGGTAGCAGGACAAAAACTCGGTGCCCTCCTGCTTGAGGATATGGGCAATGACTTGGGCGCCGTTCATGTTGGTTACTCCACGCTTTCGTCATTGCGAGCCTACGGGTCCGGACCCGGAATGACGAGTGGATCTCCGTATCGCTTCAGCGCGGCTGCCGATATTCTGGCGCGGCCGCGGCTTCGTGGCAATTCGCCGGCCGGCACGGCCGGCGCGCCGATCCAATTGAATTTCCGGGAATCGTACTGGCTGGGCACGCCGCCGATCACCGGATCGACCGCGTTGCCGGCAAACTGGCCCCGCTTTGCCATTATTCCATCCGTGGAGCGTTCCTCGGAACCGATTTCCTCGGCCCGTCGGGTCGGCTATCATGGCCTGACCGCGTCTCCATGGCATTGGCAAGCGGCGCTTTCTTTTGGGGGAGGCTGACAATGGCGCGTATCGCGGCTGTATGCGGGTTCCTGTACCTGGCGTGCCTCGCTTCGCCCGCGCATGCCGGATGCCGGCTGTCCGAACGCTGCTGGTGGCACGCGCACCACGCCATCTATCACAAGGAAAATCATATCGCGTTCCTGGAAGCGGACCCGGCCGTCGACGACGGCACCAAGGGCCCGGTCATCACCAGGCTGCGTCACAAGATCCTGCGCATCCGCAGCGCCATCGGCCCGCGCTGGCCGCATTGGCCTGTGCCCTGCTGCTACAGCCGCAAGCCGATTGTTATTCGGTAGACTTCGTCATTGCGAGCGAAGCGAAGCAATCTAGGTTCAGCGCGTAGGATGGGTTGAGCGGAAGCGAAACCCATCGTGCGGCGCTGCGGTTTGATGATGGGTTTCGCAAGGGCTCAACCCATCCTACGAACTGCGCTGCAGCTATTGCGTGCCCGCCAGGTTGGCCTCCTTGATGACCCTGGCCCAGCGCACGGTTTCCGACTTCACAAAATCGTCGAACTGCGGCAGCGATTTGTCGCCGAGCCCGATCATGCCGAGCTTTTCCAGCGGCGTCGTCATCTCCGGCGAGTGCACGGCGGCGTTCACGTCCTTGTTCAGCTTTTCGAGGATCGGCTGCGGCGTGCCGCCGGGCGCGAGCAGGGCCTGCCAGGCAACGGTGTTCGGCCAAGACGGCAGGCCGACCTCGGCAAGCGGCTTGATGTCGGGTGCCGTCGGGAACGGCTTATCGCTGGTGATGCCGAGGACGCGGGCCTTGCCGGCCCTGATCTGCGGCAACATCGGCCCGAGGTCGACGAACAGCACGTCGATCTGGTCCGAGATGAGCGCCATGGTGGCGGGCGCGCTACCATGGTAGGGGACGTGGGTCATCTTGATGCCGGTCAGGCTCGAGAACAGCGCGGCGCACAGATGATGAAACGCGCCGACGCCGCCGGAGCCGTACGTCAGCGGTTTGCCCTCGGCGTCTCTCTTCTTGGCGAGCGCCACCAGGTCCGCCACGCTATGCACCGGCAGCGTCGGATTGACGGTGAGCACGAACGGCGCGCCGGCTATCAGCGCCACCGGCACCAGAGTCTTCAACGGCTCATAGGACAGATGCTTGAAGATGGTGGGATTCATCGCCATGGTGCCGCTGGTGCCCTGCATCAGCGTATAGCCGTCCGGCCGCGCATTGGCCGTGGTCGTGGCGGCAAGCGTCGTGCCGCCGCCGGGCCGGTTCTCGATGATGAACGTCTTGCCGTATTTGTTCTCGAGAATCCGCGCATAAGAGCGCGCCAGCAGGTCGGTGCCGCCGCCGGGGGCGAACGGCACCAGGATGGTGACGTTGCGCGTCGGATAGTCTTGCGCCCGCGCCCCCCGCGCCACGATCGGCATCGCGATGAGCGCCGTCAGGACCACCACAATCCCCCGCCATCCGCTCATGATCATCTCCTCCAACTGCAAGCCCGCGGTTTTGCTGCCGCGCCTGATAACGGCAAGTTTAGCGGAGGAACGGCCGGGTGCTAAGCGCCATAGCACCGCAGCCGGCTCTATTCGCCATTGTCCGCACCGTCGGCGCGCTTCACTGGAATTC